>JAJNBN010000165.1 GCA_021156225.1 Verrucomicrobiota bacterium
AGCGCATGTATCGCACTGGCGATAAAGTTCGCTGGCTGGAGAACGGCGAACTGGGGTTTCTGGGCCGATTCGATTCACAAACGAAGATCCGGGGCTTTCGCATCGAACCCGGTGAGATCGAGAACGCGCTCAAACAGCATCCGCAGATCGGCAATTGTCTCGTGGTGGTCACGCCCAATGACCGTGGGGAAAAGGAACTGGGGGCCTATTACACGAGTGCGGAGGGAGAGGATTTGCCGATCCAGGAATTACGGGCTTTCCTGCGGCGCAGCCTGCCCGATTACATGGTGCCTGCCATCTTCAACCGGCTCGCAGAATTTCCCCTGAATGCCAATGGCAAGGTGGACCGGAGACTCCTGCCACCACTCACTGCCCACGTTGACGCTGCGGGTATGCCGAAGGGGTTGCTGGAGCCGAGAAACAAGACGGAACGCCAGATGATCAAGGTGTGGGAAGACGTGCTGGGCATCCATCCCGTGGGCATCCAGGACAATTTCTTTGAGATGGGCGGCCATTCGTTGCTGGCGGTGAAACTGGTGACACAACTGGAAAAGGCTTTTGGAACAAGGCTCCCGGTGGCGGAGATATTCCTGAAGCCTACGGTGGAACAACTTGCGGAGCATTTGCAGAGTCTGCAACCGCGGAGCAGTGCGCAACACGTGGTGGAGATCCAAGGCAAAGGCACAAATCCGCCGCTGTGTCTCGTTCACGGAGCAGGCGGCGGCATGTTCTGGGGGTACACTGTCCCATTACTTGGGCACGGACCAGCCGATCATCGCGTTCAGTTCCCAAGGGATGAACGGGCAAAAGGAGTTCGAGACGATCGAGGAAATGGCGGCGTGTTACGTGGCGGAGTTGCGTGCCTACCAGCCGCAAGGCCCGTATCGGTTGGGTGGTTACTGTTTCGGTGGCAATGTGGCCTACGAGATGGCCCGTCTGCTGGAAGAGCAGGGCGAGAAGGTAGCCTTGCTGGCGCTGATCAATTGCGTGCCGCCCAATTCCTCTTATGACCGGGCCAAGATCAATTTCACCACCGGTTCCAAGTTCCTGCTTAACCTCGGCTATTGGACGGGTTACTTCCTTCAACTGGAAAGCAAGGACCAGCGGAATCTGCTGTGGTGGAAAGCGAAGGGCGTGGTCAAACGGATCAAGCGTCTGGGCCGTTATCTAGGTCGGAAGGAGCAAGCCATCGATGTGGAAGAATATGTCGATCTTTCCACCCAGCCCGTCGAGCGCCGTGAGCTTTGGAAAACTCATATCAATGCGCTGATGAGCCATCATCCGAAACCGTACCGGGGGCATGTCACGTTGTTCCGCACGCGGGGCCATTCGCTGTGGTGCTCCTTTGATGACAGTTACGGCTGGAACTCGCTGGCGGGTGACGGAACCACGATTCGTTACGTGGCGGGCGCACATGAAAGCATCCTCGCGGAGCCCTACGTCAAGGCGACCGCCAATGAAATCAGAATCTGCCTGCAGAAGGCGTGAACCAGAATTATAGGGAAAAACAAGATGAACATGATTCGTTACTTGCTAGGGACCGGGCGGAAGCTGATGGTTTTCACCTTTTGTGCCGCCATCATCGGCGGCGTGTGCAATGCGGCGCTGATCGCGCTGATCAACTATGTGCTGACCCATCATGACGCGGGGCTGACCCAGGCGCTGATGTTCGGCTTCATCGGCTTGGCCTTCGGAAAGCTGGCGTCGTCCTTCATCGCGCAGGTGACCCTGGCGCGTTTCTCCCAGCACACCATCGCCAACTTGCGCCGAAACCTGGTGCGCCAAATCCTGGGCGTGCCCTTGCGCAAGCTGGAGGAGATCGGCGCGGGGCGGATCATGGTGACCTTGAGCGAGGACATTTCGCAAGTCACGCAGGCGTTACTGATCATCCCGACTTTCGCGGTGAATGTGGCGATCCTGGTCGGTGGTGCCGTTTACCTGAGCTGGCTTTCGTGGAAGGTGGCGCTCAGTATGTCGATCTTCATCATGCTGGGCGTGGTAGCTTACCGGTTGCTGATTGTGAGCGGCTTTAGCCATCTGTCCCAGGCACGAGAAGGGGAGGACAAGCTCTTTGGCTGTTTCCGCGGGCTGACCGAAGGCATCAAGGAATTGAAGCTGCATCGCGAACGGCGGGGCGAATTCACGGACGACATCCAGGCCATCACGGAAAAGTTCTCGCAGAACAACGTGGCTGCGGAGATACGCTTCATCATCGCCCATACGTGGACCCAAGTGCTGTTCTTCCTGCTGGTGGGTGTCATTCTGTTCGCCTTGCCCAAGATGGAAACCATGACGCCGGCTACGCTCACCGGTTACGTGGTGACCACGCTCTATCTCATGGGCCCTCTGGCGGGTGTGTTGGGTAGCATTTCAGCGTTCAGCCGGGGCAATATCTCCTTCAAGAAGATCGAGGAGATGGGGGCTTCGTTGGTGGCCGAAGGCAATATCTCCGAGCTGCCGGCCATCAGACCGGTCATGGAACCGTTTCATAGCCTGGAGCTGGTAGATATTTGTCATTCTTACCACCGCGAGAAAGAGGATGAGAAGTTCATTCTGGGACCGATCAACCTGAAATTTAAACCGGGTGAGATTGTCTATCTGGTGGGCGGAAACGGCAGCGGCAAATCCAGTCTCGCGAAACTGATCACCGGGCTTTACCCGCCGGAGAGCGGTCACATCCTGCTCAATGGCAAGCGGGTCACTGATCAGAACCGGGATGATTACCGGCAGATGTTCTCGGCGGTGTTCTCGGATTTCTATGTCTTTGAAAGACTGCTGGGCATTGAAGGGGCCGATTTGGACAAACAGGCGAGCTATTATCTGGAACATCTGCATCTTTCGCACAAGGTTAAGGTGAAGGATGGCACACTCTCCACCACGGCACTTTCCCAAGGGCAACGGAAACGTCTGGCCTTGCTGACGGCATATCTGGAGGACCGGCCGTTCTATCTCTTTGATGAATGGGCCTCGGATCAAGATCCGTTGTTCAAACAGGTGTTTTACGAGCAATTGCTGCCCGAGCTCAAGGCCCGGGGCAAAACGCTGCTGGTGATCACGCACGATGACAAATATTTCCACCTGGCAGACCGCCTGCTCAAGCTGGACTATGGTAAACTAGTGTATGAACCTCAATTTGATCAGCCAGTTCTGGCGTGTGAGGATACCCTCGAGAGCCGGAGCTTCGCCTGAACGCTGGGAGACGCTGGCAGACCATGAGTGTCTGCGGCGTCTTTCGGACGAGGGCTGGATACTTCCGCCGGAGGAGATCCACGTGTGGTGCCTGGACCTGGACGCTGTGCGCATCGCTGATCTCGATGGTCTGTCGGAGGCCGAGATCGCCCGGGCGAGCCGTTTCCGGCGACGTCTGGACTGGCAACGTTTTCTCGCGTGTCGAGGAGTGTTGCGGGAAATGCTGGGCAAATATACCGGGCAGGATGCCGGAGACATATCTTTCCGTTATGGGCCCAACGGCAAGCCGGAGATGAGAGCGAGTGATGCGGCTGGAGCCTTGCCTTTCAACGTCAGCCATTCCGGTCAGTTTGCGCTCTATGCCGTGGCTGGTGAGTGGGAGGTGGGCGTGGACATCGAACAGGTCCGTCCTGTGGGTGACATGGAAGATATGGCCCGCACGGTGTTATCAGCCGACGAATGGGAGCGGTGGAGAACGCTGAACGTGCGGGTGAAACCCGCCGTGTTCTTCGATTGCTGGACGAAGAAGGAAGCCATCCTCAAGGCCCGTGGCACCGGCCTGAGTGACAATGTCCGCAGCATCACGGTGCTGACGGAGGACGAACACAATGCGGATGCCAACGGGATGCATCTGCTGACCGGCTTTGAGCCGCGCGAGGGCTGTCGGGCAGCCTTGGCTGCGCGAGCCGTAGCCCTCGAGAATGAACGGACAGCCCGCTTAAACGGAAATCGGCATCAGGTAATGGAACTGCAGATTTCCTAGTCTAATTAACTGAAGGTAGTAGTCGTGAATAAAGAACTCTTCATATTGGTGCTGGAAGATTCGGTGTATGATGCCGCGCTGATCGACATGGAGTTGGAGAAGAGCGGATTCAACTTCAAGTCGCAGCGGGTGGAAACGAAGGATGAATTTCTCAGCGGGCTCAAGCGGGGGCCGGATGTCATCTTGTCCGACCACGGGTTGCCGTTGTTCGACAGTTTCATGGCCTTGAAGCTGGCGCGGGAAAGGCTGCCGGAAACGCCGTTCATTTTCGTCACCGGAAATCTGGGCGAAGAAGTGGCGATCCGTACTTTTAAAAGCGGGGCGACTGATTATGTGCTAAAGAGCAAGCTGACCGCGAATCTGGGGCTGGCGGTGAGGCGCGCAGTGCGCGAGGCCGAGGAACGGGCCCTGCGGAAGCAGGCGGAAGAGGCGTTGCGAGAAAGCGAAGCGCGATTCCGCATGCTGGTGGAAGGGGTGAAAGATTATGCGCTGTGCCTGCTGGATAGGGAAGGGAAGGTGGTGAGCTGGAATCGCGGCGCCACCAGCCTGAAGGGTTATGAGAACGGCGAGATATTAGGGCAAAGTTTCGCCTGTTTTTACACCGATGCCGACCGGCAGAAACAACTGCCGGAACAGGCCCTTAAGCGAGCGGCAACGGAGGGGCGCTTTGAAGAAGAGGGTTGGCGGATGCGGAAGGATGGGGTCATGTTTTGGGCGAACTTGGTGATCACGGCTTTGCGAGATGAGGCCGGGAACCTGCAAGGGTTCGCGCTGGTGACGCGTGATATCACGGAGCGCAGGAAGGGATTTGAGGCGTTGCACGAAAGCGAGGCCCGCAAGAAGGCGATTCTGGATACGGCTCTCGACGCCATCATCTCGATCGATGCGGATGGGTTGATCCGGGAATGGAATCCGGCGGCGGAGAAGATGTTTGGTCATTCCCATGATCAGACGATAGGCCGCAGTATGGAGGAGATCGTCATCGCTCCATCGTTGCGCAAAGTCTATCAGGACGGGCTCACCAACTATCTGATCCATGGGGTGGGCAGCCTCATCGGGCATCCGATGGAATTGACGGCGCAGCGGGCGGATGGGACGGAATTCCCCGTGGAGATGGCGATCACCCGGGTGACGGACCAGGAGCTGACATTGACCTGCTTCATCCGGGACATCACAAAGCGACGGGAAGCCGAGCTGGAAATCTGGCGGCTCAATTCCATTCTGGAAGAACGGGTGACCCAGCGCACTGCGGAACTGGAGGCGGCGAACAAGGAACTCGAGGCGTTCAGCTATTCCGTCTCTCATGATTTGCGAGCGCCACTCCGGCATATCAGCGGGTTCGTGGACATGCTGCAGAACAGGATGGCGGACAAGCTGGACGAGGACGATACCGAGCTGATCAAGATGATCACGACAGCGGCGAACCGTATGGGCAAGCTGATCGATGATCTGCTGGCTTTCTCGCAGATGAACCGGGCACAACTGCGCAAAGTGCCGGTGGATCTCAACCATCTGGTGGAAGAAGTCCGCGACAGCCTGAGACATGATCTGGGCGGACGCAAAGTGGAGTGGGACATCAGCAACCTGCCGGAAGTGCAAGGGGACGTTTCCCTCTTGCGGCAGGCGCTTATCAATCTCATCGCGAACGCCCTCAAGTACACGCGGAACAATCCCAATGCACAGGTGAAGATCGCCAGTGTGGAAACCGAGCGGGAGCATGTGATCTGCATCCAGGACAACGGGGTGGGATTCGACATGAAATACGCGGACAAGCTGTTCGGCGTGTTTCAGCGCCTACACCGGGCCTCGGAGTTTGAGGGGACGGGCATCGGTCTGGCGAATGTACGGCGGATCATCAGCCGTCACGGAGGGCGGACCTGGGCGAAAGGCAAGACGGGCAAAGGGGCCACCTTTTACTTCTCCCTGCCGAAGCTATCCGGACATCCGGCAAACCTCACGGAGGGGCCAGCCATCATAGCGGATGAAGAGGACGAAGACTGAGCAGAGCGGGGCAGCGCTTTTATAAGGGAGTGGTGAAAATGAATTTACCTGATGCAAGATTCGACGGCGGAGCTCTCAAGGGCGGAATATTTTGCCCGCCAAGCGGTTACAGGTCATTTTTTCTAACCGCTTGCTACCGACAATCTTCCTCGCATTTAAGGTTCTTACCCTACTGCAAAGCCAGCCGATAGGCTCTAGTAGTTATCATTGTGAAGAAAGATATCCGGGTGCTGCTCGTGGAAGATGATGCCGCTGACGCGGAATTGATCAAATTCGCCCTGCGTGACAGCGGTTTGGGGGCTTTTTCCTGGCACCGGGTGGAGGACAGGGAGGAATTTATCCGTGAATTGGAGAAGTTTACGCCCGACCTGATCCTTTCCGACTATGCGCTGCCCTCGTTCAACGGACTTACGGCGTTGGAGCTGACGCGACAAATCTGTCCCGAGGTGCCGTTCGTCTTTGTGACGGGGACGATGGGTGAAGAAGTGGCGATCGAATCCTTGAAGAAAGGGGCGACGGATTATGTTTTGAAAACGCGGCTTACGCGCCTGACGCCGGCCGTGAAGCGGGCCATGCGGGAAGCGCAAGATCGCGCAGAGCGGAAGCAGGCCGAGGCGCGTTTGCAGGAATCGCACGAGCAATTGCGAGCGCTGTCCACGTATCTCCAGTTTGTGCGGGAGGAGGAGCGGACGCGGATCGCGCGGGAAGTCCATGATGAATTGGGACAGGCGATGACGAGTTTGAAAATGGACGTGGCCTGGATCGGGAACCGCCTCCCGAAAGCGGCCAAGGAACTGCATGAAAAAATGCGCAAGATGTCCGCGCACATCGATACCACGATCCATACGATACGCCGGATCTCAACGGAACTGAGGCCGGGCGTGCTGGATGACCTCGGGCTGGTCGCGGCACTGGAATGGCAGGCGAGTGAATTTCAAGAGCGGACGGGGATTCATTGCGCGGTTTCCTCCACGGCGGAGGAGACGACCTTTGACCAGGACATCAACACGACAATTTTCCGTATTTTTCAGGAGATTCTTACGAATATCATCCGGCACGCGGGCGCCACTTATGTGGATGCTTCGCTGACGGAGGAGGATGGGTGCCTGACATTGGTGGTGAAGGACAACGGTCGCGGCATCTCGCTGCACGAGATCACCAATACGAGGTCGATCGGGCTGGTGGGCATGCGGGAGAGGGCGGCATTGCTGGGCGGAGACATCAACTATCACGGGGTGGCGGGAAAGGGGACGACGGTGACGGTCAGGATTCCGCTTTCACACGGACCCGCATCCAGGAGGCAACGCAGTTATGCGCATACTCATAGTGGATGATCATGCGGTGGTCCGGCAGGGGCTCAAGCAGATACTGAACGACTCGTTCAAGACGGCGGTATTTGGCGAAGCGGGCAACGCACAGACCGCGATGGAGAAGATCTGGAAAGAGGAATGGGACGTGGTGATGCTGGATATTAGCATGCCGGGGCGGAGCGGTCTGGAGGTGTTGAAAGACATCAAGAAGTCGAAACCGAAACTGCCCGTGCTGGTGCTCAGCATGCATCCCGAAGACCAGTTCGCGGTGCGGGTGGTGCGGTCAGGCGCCGCTGGGTACATGAACAAGGAAACGGCCCCGGAGGAGCTGGTGGGAGCGATCAAGAAAGTCTTGAACGGAGGACGTTATATCAGCGCGGCGTTGGCGGAAAAGATGGTGATGTATCTGGACATCGATGCGCAGAAGCAGCCGCATGAGGTCTTATCTGACCGGGAATTTCAGGTGTTTCGCATGATCGGGGCAGGGAAGACGGTAAGGGACATCGCGAACGAGCTTTCCCTGAGCGCCAAGACGGTCAGCACCTATCGGACGCGTATCCTGGAAAAGATGTCCATGAAAACGAACTCCGAGCTGATCCATTATGCGGCGCATAACAGCCTTGGGTCCTAGAAGCCATCTCATAAATAGGAGGGAGGCGCGTGGCAGCGGATTTTTTGATGAGGCGAGTCAAAAGACACGAGCCACCCGGAGGGCTGGGGCTGGCAAGGCCGTCTGGCGTCGTTGCTCCTCAGTTACAG
>JAJNBN010000166.1 GCA_021156225.1 Verrucomicrobiota bacterium
GGTGGGAAAAACCCGCTTCGTCAGCTATCTACGCTATATCATCCTTCCTTTCATCTGCTTTACTGCTACCCATTATCAGCTAATACGCTTGCGTAATATCCTCACGCCCATGCCTTAACACGGTTGAGAAAATCCGCTGAAAACTGAACCCGCGTTCTTCTGAGTGTGAGAACCTTAAAAATCCTTGGCTTGAGACTGACATTGAATTTCCAAGGTCAAATCAATTAACGGTAGTCAGAAACGTCCCACGCTTTCCAGTTGCGCGGCTTGAATCAGTACGCTTACGTATTTTAATCGTTCCTGTGACTTTGTGTTCGTGCGGAACGTCCAATATTAAGAATTTTGCCTTATTGTGAAAAAGCCGCTGCATTTGATTTCTCGCCTCAGCCTTTTGGCTCTCACCGTCCTCCTGAGCCACAATGTGCTCGCACAAAACGGCGACAAAGCGGGTGAAGTCCAAAAACTGCTCGTGCCCAAGGAACTGATCCCCCCCGCCCCCGTGCTCACGCCGGAACAGGCACTGAAGGCTTTCAAGCTGGAACCCGGTTTTCGCATCGAAGTCGTGGCGGCGGAACCGTTGGTGCACGATCCCGTAGCGATGTCTTTCGATGCCCAAGGCCGTATTTGGGTGGTAGAGATGCGGGGCTACATGCCCAACGTCGCGGGTAAAGGTGAAGATGAAAAAGTCGGCAGCATCGCCGTGCTCGAAGATACCAACGGCGACGGGAAGATGGACAAGCGCATAGAATTTCTCAGCGGCCTGGTTATGCCCCGCGCGATTTGTCTGGTGGCGGATGGTGCGCTCGTTTCCGAACCGCCCAACCTCTACTTTTGGAAAGATACCAACGGTGACGGCAAGGCGGATGAAAAAACTCTCGTAGCGAATGATTACGCCAAACAGTCCGACTACGCAGTGCTCGGACCCAAAGCGAATCCCGAGCACGCTTCCAACGGCCTGATGTGGGCGCTGGATAACTGGATCTACAGCGCGGATCACACGGTGCGCTTCCGTTATGTGGAGGGCGAGTTTAAGCGCGAGGCGACGAGCTTCCGCGGCCAATGGGGCATCTCGCAGGATGATTACGGTCGCATCGTTTACAACTCGAACAGCGACCAGCTCCGCATGGATCTCGTGCCCTCACAATATCTCGCCCGCAACCCTTTCTATCGGGAAGCGGTCGGCTTGAACGTGGACCCGGTGAAGAACCAGAAGACCTACCCTGCCCGCGTGAATCCGGGCATCAATCGCGGTTACCAGCCCGCTATGCTCAACAATGGCAAGCTCGCCAAGTTCACCGCCGCCTGCAGCCCGGTGATCTATCGTGGCGAGAATTTCCCGAAAGAATATTACGGCAACGCCTTCGTTTGCGAACCTTCCGGCAATCTGATCAAGCGCAACATCCTCTCCGATAAGGACGGCATCGTGACCGGCAAACACGCTTACGATGATCGTGAATTTCTTGCCTCCGTCGATGAGCGCTTCCGTCCCGTGAATGCCTACAACGGCCCGGATGGCGCGCTCTACATCGTCGATCTCTATCGCGGCCTCATCCAGCACCGCATCTTTCTCACGAGTTATCTGCGCGGACAAACGGAAGACCGGAAATTGCAAGAACCCATCGGGCTGGGCCGCATCTACCGCATCGTGCATGAAGGCAAACCTCTCACCAAAGTAGCTCCGCTGGCCAAAGCCGCCCCGACAGAACTCGTCGCTGCTCTCTCCCATCCGAACGGTGCCTACCGGGACATTGCCCAACGGATGCTGGTCGAGAAACCCGAAGGCACCGCCACCGCTGAACTCAAGAAGCTCGCCCTGGAAGGCAAGAATCCGCTCGGCCGCCTGCACGCTCTCTGGACCCTCGATGGCCGCCAGCATCTAGACGTGGGCACCATCGAAAAAAGTTTAAAAAACGAGAAGCATCCCAAAGTGCTCGCCGCCACCATCCGCCTGTCTGAACAGTTCTTCCCTACGGAAGACGCCATCACTTTGGTTCCGATGCTCACCAAGCTCGCCACCAGCAAGGACGGTGATGTCCAGATCCAGCTCGCCCTAACCTTGGGCCAGTTGAAGGATGAGGAAGCCGTCAAAGCCTTGGCCGCGCTCGCCAATACCGCTTCGGGCAACCCCTACGTCCGTGATGGCATCGTCTCCGGCCTCGCCCTGCGCGAGGACAAGTTCCTCGCCCAATTGCTGGCAGATCCCGCCTGGAAGGAGAAATCCACCAATCGCAATGATGTGATCAAGGCACTTGCCCGCGCGGTATTCAATCATGGCAAAGGTGATCGTGTCGGTGCGGTGCTTGATCTGACGGCGGCGGCCAAGGAAGGCTGGCAGCAACAGGCGCTGATGGATGGGTTGATCGCCGCGACTCCGCCAGCCCCCAAAGGCAAAGAAAAAGCGATGCCGACGAAGCGTGTGAAGTTCACCGCCGAGCCGGTCGCCTTGAAGAGCTTGGCGAATTCCAGCAACAAGACCATTAAAGAACGCACTGCCAAGCTGGATAATTATCTCATCTGGCCCGGCAAACCGGGCGTGCCGCCGGAACCACCGGTGAAACCGCTCACGGCTGCCGAGCAAGAACGTTTTGAACTGGGCAAACAGCTCTTCGAAGCCGCCTGTGCCGCCTGCCATCAGGCACACGGTTACGGCATGGAAGGTTTGGCACCGCCGTTGGTGGATTCAGAGTGGGTGGCTGGTCCGACCAGCCGCTTGGCCCGCATCATCCTGCATGGTGTGCGTGGCCCCATCACAGTCAAGGGCCGCAAGTATGACATGGACATGCCCTCGCTCGGTTCCTTTGAAGATGAGCAGATCGCGGCCATCATGACTTACATCCGCCGTGAGTGGGAACACACCTATTCCCCGGTCGATGCGAAGTTTGTCTCCGGCGTCCGTAAAGAAACCGGCAAACGCGAAGAATCCTGGACTGAGGCCGAGCTCAAGAAAGTCAAATAGGTCGGCCCGTTTTCTCATTGCCAGAAACAGAACTTGGCACATCATCCGCCCGTTACCGAACTGAACATCCTATGAAACTGCATGCTTTGCTCGCAGCCCTGCTGCTGCCGCTCACTCTCATCGCCGCCGACAAACCGGACAAGGACGGCTTCATCAGCCTCTTCGACGGCAAGACCCTGAACGGCTGGAAACTCAGCGGTGACGCTGGCTCCTTCAAGGTGGAGGACGGCGCCATCGTCGCCAACGGCCAACCCGTCGGCCACCTCTTCTATGATGGCGAGGTAAACAATCACGACTTCAAAGATTTCGAACTCAAAGTGGACGTCAAAACCACCAAAGGCAGCAACGGTGGCGTTTACTTCCACTCCAAATATCAAGATAAAGGCTGGCCCGATTTCGGTTTCGAATGCCAGGTGAACGCCACGCACGGCGACACCAAAAAAGGCGGCGGCCTCTACAGCGTGTCAGACATCAAGGAATCGCCGGTCGGCGATGACGAATGGTGGACCTACCACATCATCGTGAAAGGCAACAAAGTCACCCTCAAGGTGAACGACAAGACCACCGTGGAATGGACCCAGCCCGAAGGCTACGCGCATCCGCAATTCAAGAATCGCAAGCTGGGTAGCGGCACCTTCGCTTTTCAAGCCCATGACCCGAAAAGCGTGGTTTATTTCAAGAACGTGAAAGTGAAGCCCCTGCCCTGAGCTAAAACTTCATAGATCATTTCCGATAAAGGCGCTGCCGCAAGCAGCGCCTTTTTTCATGGCTGAAACCGCATGTCGTCCTTGGCTCCCCCGCCCTTGAACATCAGCCATAGCGTGAAAGCCCCCCAACCCACACCGACTATCGAAATCAAGATCGCCACCATGCGCACTACTTGGGCGATCTCCTGCTCATACTGCAAAACATCCCAATGATTCAGCAGCCAGTTCCAATCATGGATCGTCTCGCCATCGCCACCAAAGGGGCTCACCAGTTCCAATTCCAGTTTGCGTGAGTCAGCGATGTAGCGCGCCACGCCGTGCAGATTCGAAGCCAGCCACACCAAGGAAAAACTCCAAGCAAAATAATCCCGCTGCCGCTTGAACATGAACAGCGAGATTACCGGCACCAGACACTGCACCAGCGAACCGCCTAAAATCCCGATCAGCTCGCCCAAAGGACTGCAAATGAGATGCCCAAACTCGTGGATGCCCAGATTGAGGCCACCGAGCAATCCCCAGTGCTCTTTATCCCGCGCATGCTGAAACGCGATGTGAACCAACAGCAGCCAGAAGATCAACCGTCCCGGCCATGACCGTTCGCCGCAGGATTCGCGGATATCCTCCCCCAAGTCTTGCAACCATTCTTTCCACCTGGCAGGCATGTCCTTCGGATTTAGTCATTCATCATTCCTCTGTCCATCTCCATCTGAACCAATTCTTCTGTTCTCACCAGGCCCTGCCCCGCTATCTTCCCGGTGTGGCTAAACCGCAATGCATGGAACTCGGCGAAGGCCGGAGCATCGTCCGCATCCCCATTCTATATGAGGATCGCTCCGTCATTGCCATTGATAAACCCGCTGGCTGGCTGCTGGTGCCGTTCTCCTGGCAGCGCACACAGCGCAACCTTCAAGCCGCCATCACCTCCTCCATCTCCGCCGGACATTTCTGGGCGCGCTCACGCAATCTTAAGTTCCTCCGCCATGTCCACCGTCTCGATGGCGATACCAGCGGCATCCTGCTCTTTGCCAAAAGCCTCGGCGCCGTGGACACCTACAGCGACCTCTTCGAAACGCGTCAGATGGAGAAGACCTACATGGTCGTCGTCCACGGCGTGCCTAAACAACCAGAATGGACCTGCACCGCTAAACTGGAGTCAGACCCGCAGCAAATCGGCCGTATGCGCGTCAACAACCAGGAAGGCAAGGATTGTGAAACCTCTTTTCGCCTGCGGCAAACCAATGGCCAGACTAGCCTCGTCGAAGCTTTTCCGGTAACGGGTCGCACCCACCAAATTCGCGTCCATCTCTTGGATTCCGGTTATCCCGTCGTGGGCGATGACATCTACGGTCCCGATGCCGGTAAAGGTCATAGAAACCTGCCTCCGGCACGCGTCCCCTTCCCCCTCGGCCTGCGCGCCGCCAGCCTGGCTTATTTCGACCCGTTCTTGCGCAAGAACACCCGCATCAGAGCGCCATTGGATGAATTCATCACTGCCTTTGGCTTTCAATCGGAAAAACCAGTCAAAGCAGAGGTTGCGACCGAGAAAGCAACGAAACCTGTTGCGCCTAAAACGAAGTCTTAACGGTTCTTCAAGTTTACGCTGCTCCAATCAATCGTGGCTGGACGCGTGATGCCCATGCGGCTCGATGTGCACGAGCACATCCTCCACTTGGGGCATCCCGCCTTTGATCTTATCTTTTACCTTATGCGCGATGTCATGGGCCCGTAGCACGGTCATCTGCGGATCCACCTGCACGTGGATGTCCACAAACAGATTCGGACCGGCTTTCCGGATCAGGCATTTCTCGATATCTTTTACCCCCTCCACGGCACCGCCCAAGGATCGCACTTGTTTTTCGATCTCCGGGTCCGCTTTGACATCCATCAATTCATTGGCGGCATTGCGGAACAAGCGCGAGCCGTTCCACGCGATGATACCAGCCGCAAAGAGCGCGGCCCAATCGTCGGCGGCCTCGTATCCCGGACCGCCGATCAAAGCTACCGCAATACCGATGAACGCCGCCGCCGAAGTAAGCGCATCGCTGCGATGATGCCAGGCATCCGTCTCTACCGCTGTGCTATCGACCGCCGCAGATTCTTTGATCACATGGCGGAAAAGTGTTTCCTTCACCAACACCACTCCCAGCAACACGAAGAGGGTAAAAGGCGCGGGCATGGAATGTGGCGTCAGAATCTCGCGAACGGCGGTAATGCCGATCCATGTCGCCGCGAAGACCAGCATCGTCGCCACCACGGCAGCGGCGATCGGTTCGGCTTTACCATGACCGTAAGGATGATCCTTGTCCGCCGGTTCCTTCGCCACCACCAGACCGCGCCAGACGATGACCGAGCTGAACACATCGGCAAGCGATTCCACGCCATCCGCCACCAGCGCATGCGAATGGCCGACCACGCCCGCCACAGTTTTCCCGCCCGCCAGGACCGTATTCACGATCAAGCCGATGAACGTCACCCGCAAACTGCGTTTTAAGCGGTCAGTTTCCATGCATGCATCTGCTAGCCATAAAACTTGTCACCCTATCATTCCATCTGGACAGCGGTAATGGCAAGCCAGTGAAAGTTAGGCGCACCGATGAATTTCACCGCGTTGGAGTCCGTCAAACCTCGAGCTTTAGGCCATTTTAACGGGCCTTTTGCATTGACCCCTCGCCGCTCGAACCTAACATTTGAATTTACCAATATGACCCGGTTCAAAACGTTGCCGTTTCTGCTTTCGTTGCTCCTCTGCGCTGCGTGTGCCACCACCGATCAGGGTAAGAAATCGGGTGGCGTCAAGATCGCCCAGAGCAAGCGCGAGCTGAGCATCAAAGTGAATGGCGATCTCTTCACCATATACAATTTCGACGCGGAAGGCGCCAAGCGTCCCTATTTCTATCCTGTGTATGGACCCAGTGGAAAATTGACCGTGCGCAACTGGCCGATGAAAGAAGTGCCCAATGAAGAGCGGGACCATCCGCATCATCAAGGCATCTGGTTCGGCCACCGCGAAGTCAATCACATGACCTTCTGGGATAACAACACGAATGGCGGTTATCAGGTGCACGAGAAATTTGTTCGGGTAAGCAGCGGCAAGGAGGCCGGGCAGTTTACGGAGAAAGTTCGTTGGGATGACAAGAACGGCAAAGAAGTCTGCCGGGATGTCCGCACCATCACCATCCTGAACAAGCCCGAAGGCCGCTTCATGGATTTTGAGATCACCATCTTCGCCACCGGTGGCCCGCTTCATTTCGGCGATGACAAGGACGGCTTGATGGCTATTCGCATAGCGGAATCGATGCGTCTAAAAGTGCCCAAGGAATGGGGCAAGCCCAAATCCGGCACCAAGGCAGGTGAAGGCCATATCGTGAACAGTGAAGGCGTGCGCGATGAAGCGACCTGGGGCAAGAAGGCTCCGTGGTGCGATTATTACGGCCCCGTGGATGGCGAAACTATCGGCGTAGCCATGTTCGATCATCCGGACAACCTGCGCTACCCCACGTGGTGGCATGTGCGGGATTACGGTCTGTTTGCCGCCAATCCTTTCGGCAAACGTCATTTCGAGGCTCTGGAAGACAAAAATGCCGG
>JAJNBN010000167.1 GCA_021156225.1 Verrucomicrobiota bacterium
TGGATGCCCCCGGCGCGCTTTCCGGGTGAAACCAATGATATAGTTACAACCATCCTGGCCGTGGAAACATACGGACAAGATGTGTTGTTGGATGTGGCGCGCCGGGACAAACAGGTGCAGAGCCGTCATTGGTTACGCTTCCGCCCCGCAGACCAGCAGTTCGAAATAATCGCTCCTCCCGAGCGGTTGAAGCCGGAGATGTTAAGTGGTTATCTGGAACTTGAAAGGCGGGCACGCGACCTCAAATTGATCCGGCTGGATGATCATCTTTACCGGCTCGGCCGTACGGGCTTGCTGCGATATTCCTTGAAGAGCAAGGAGTGGGAGGTTCTTCCCATCGCGCTGCCTGAATACTGCCGGTTGCATGTGGCAGCGCCACATCTCCTCGCCAGCGATCGCGAAGGGATCTACAGAATCGATCCGGTCAGCCGCACATTCACGATACTGGCCAGCACTCGCCGTCGGCCAGCGGAGACGCTGTTGGATAGTCTTACCTCGCTGGAGCTCGGCGATATCAGTCCTCTGGGTAGCGATCATGTGGTGTTCAACGTGAATCGCCGGCCCTTTCTGTTGCAAGTCTCGCAACGACGCTGGAGCGAGCTGAGTCCTCCGGGCAGTTATAACGGCCGATTGGAAACAGTGGACGGCTCGGTTCTGTTCGAGATGCAGGACCAATTCGGCCAAGGCGGTTATGTGCGCATGAAAAATGCAGACAGCAAGCTGGTCCCGTTTCTGGACATCAATTTCTTTGGGGGAACTTCTGCCCGAGCCGTCTTGAACAGCACCGGAGAAGGCACTCCGCGCTGGTTCCTCGCAGGCGACCGGCAAAATCAGCGGGAGGAGGGGCGCCTTAATGTGACCGTATTTGGCGACAGCCTGCTGGCGTCCATCAAGTTAGTTGCTCCTGCGACGGCATCAAAGAGGGACGCTTTGCAAAACCCCGGTTTGTTTTTCCTTTGCGATCCCGGTTCTATTGAACCGGTGAAACTCGTTCCTAAAGTCCCTGAGGTGCCGGCTGCGGCATTGAAGTTTGAGTATGAAACGGCAAAAGTGATGATGCTGTATACGACGGATAAATTCCTGGTGGTGGTGCCTGACAATGGCGCCGGCTTCTGGCTGATTTCTACGGATAGCCTTGCGCGGGTCGCAGAGAAAGCCCGCGCAAGATTGAAAACCAAGGCTCAAGAAGCAGCTGTGGAACCGCTTCACCCTTGGTTGAAGAAAGTGCGCGAGGAGCGCAAGGCTTACTGATTGAACACATGAACTTGAGGTCAAAACATAGGTGTAATCGCTATCAGCCTGTGTTGCTGATCCTGGTCTTGTGGACTGGATTGTTCTATCACACGCAAGGAGCTGAGTCGGGAACGGCGGGGAAGAAGTATCAACTTCGGGAGATTCTGGATCAGTGGAAACCTAAGCCCCTTACCGATACCGTGGCGGCAGCGGAAACAGGTGACGTCACGGCTCAGCATTTCCTCGGGTATTTTTACACTGAGGGACTGGGCGGAATAACAAATTACGTGCAGGGCAGGAAATGGTACCTGAAAGCGGCGGAACAGAACTTCCCCAATTCGCTCAACAACCTGGCTGTGATCTATCAGAACGCAAAAGGCGTGATGACGAAGAAAGGGAAGAGGCAATGAGGTGGTACAAGACCGCTGCGGACGGCGGCTTGAGCAGTGCCCAAATCGGGTATGGTTACGCCCTGATGTATCCGCGGACCGGTGGAAAACGTGAGGCCGCGAAAGCGGTGGAAGTTCTCAAGTTGGCTGCGGCCAATGGCCGCAAGGATGCCAATCGCTGGCTGGGCGACATCTACTTCGACAAACAGTTTTCTGGAAATAACACTGCCACGGCCATCCAGTATTACCGAACCGGTGCTGAACAAGATGATGCTTCCTGCCAGGCTTCACTCGGGGCGGCCTATTTTGACGGGCGGGGAGTCGAGCCGAATTTGGAACGTGCGGTTGAATGGCTGCTTAAAGCTGCCGAGCAAAAGAATACCACGGCATATTATCATCTGGGCCGGGTCTATTCCGGGCAGGAAACGAAGAAGGTGCCGCCGGGGTTTCGGCCTGATTTTGAAAAAGCCATTGACTGGTTCCAAAAAGCCGCCGCTGACGGGCATGTTAATTCAGGCTATCTTCACGGAAAAATCATCGATGAGGGGCTGATTCCATGGAAGGAAAAGTCGGAAGCAATACCCATTTTTGAAGCGGCGGCCAAAGCCGGGCATCACTGGGCGCGAGATCGGATATTAGATTTCAAGGCCGAGCAAGCAGCCGGCAGGAAGAATGAAGACGAGTTGTTGGAAGACTTGGCACTGCAAGGGGGCACGGTGGCGTTTATGCGTCTGGCGGACAGATATCGGGGGAGGGAGGCAGCTCGCATCGATCCACCCCAGTTGTTCCGCTACGAAGCGGGCGGGGAAATGCACGGTGGATCGGGAATCTCGAGCGTGCTGGCGCACCTCAAGGGGAGTTTTCCCATGACGAGGCCACCGAAACTACAGGTGGTGCAGGCGGATTACCAGGCTATCCAGACGGCATTGCGCCAAAATGATGCGGCTTATTTCCGGCAACTGGCGCAACGTTATGTCGACGGGACGGTTAAGAATCCGACAGAAGCCTGCATCTGGTTGGGGGTGGCCGCTAGTTACGGCCACGCCACGGCGGGCCAGGAGGCGGCAAAATTGGAAGCGTCGTTGGGTGAGAAGCAGAGAGCCAGAATCCAAGAATGGGTGAGGCTTTTACTGATGTATCAAGGTCAAGGGTTTAACCGTTGAAAATAGCGGACCAGTGCTTTCATGCGGTCTCGGGTCGCTCCATTTGAAAGCAAGATATGCCCTTCATTCTGGTGATGCACCACCTTCATGCTAAACCATTCGGCACAGGCCAATTCTTCAAAGCGAAATATATCCGGTGAAGCGAAGTCGCCCATGAACAGCCAGAATATCCGCCGCCGCAGTTTCCAGATGGTCGGAACTGGACAATCCGCGCCGGTTGATGGAGACATAGTAGCACCCAAAGTTGGCGATAGGCTGCGAGTGGGTTTGCCAGCGGCTTTCTGAGGGACCATCAATGAACACGGGATATTTTTCCCGGTGATCATAATCCATCGGCGGGAGCATGTAGCAGGACGCAGTGGAGCCATCCGCCGGCTTCAAGTTAACCTTTGAGGAGCGGGATCACCCGGCTACGGCGGAATGGTTTTCCACAGCGGAAACAATCTCATCCAGTTTGGTAGAATTTGCTGCCATCCGGTGAGATGCTAAGAAGTGCGGACGCTGCCATGGGAAAAGAGAGTGGTTGAAGTGTTCGGTGCGGAGTTCTGGACTGGGACAGAGCGGAAGCCTGCTATAGTGCGTCAAAATCTTTTTGATGTGAGTAAGCTTTGGCTTCTCGCTGTTTTACATGCTGTAAGAGATCATTCGCTCTCCTGCCTTGAGCCGATTTTACAACGAAGATCTTTGAGGGCTCAAAGTCGTCCTCCGCGAAGTGAGTTAATATATCATTATTGGTGATACTCCGACAATGTAGGCAAGGCGGGCCGATGCCTAGTTTGCAAGTCTTCTGTGAATCATTGGATTTCAGCAGACAAAAGCAGTATACAATGTGCAGACTTTCGTTTACTGTCCTTCTGTAATTTGTTTGCTAACAATGAGATGGGCCTATAGCTCAGCGGTTAGAGCAGGGGACTCATAATCCCTTGGTCGTAGGTTCAAATCCTACTGGGCCCACCATTTTTTTTCGCGATAACCTCTATCGCTTCTGGTTGTAGCCCTCCACCGCATACTTCTGCTTTACGAGTTCATTCACTCGGATGGACAGATCCTTTGAGAGGTTGTCCCATTTCACTCCCCACGTTTTCACAGCGACCGACTTCATCGCGTCCTGCCAGCGTTCGCGCGTGAGTCCCGGCGGTGGCGGTTGCACGGAGCCTTGGATGAGCAGTCCGTGTTTGTTCCGCCGTTGTGCGGCACCCGCAATCTTTTTCCCTCCAAGCAGCAAATCATGCTTTTCTGCACCGATAAAACACTGCCCGGGCATATCCTTTTGGCAGCAGGGAGAAAGTTCGGTGCTCAAGCCAAGCTGCGCAAATGCATCCCGTATCCACTCATGCACGCGCTGGTAACTTTCATCCGCCTTGAGCTGATACCATTCATGTCCTGGCGGAAAAGCCACGCTATACGTCCAATCCTTCTTGTGCGGCACTAAGCCGCCTCCTGTGGGCCGGCGAAGCAGGGGACGCAATCCCGTCATCAACTCCACGTCCGCATACTTCTGAAAATAGCCAAACGTGGCTGCCGGTTCCTTCCACCCATAGTAGCGAAACACCGGTTTTCCCAAGCCCGCCACCGTCTCCAGCAACGTCTCATCCAGCGCCATGTTCTCCACCGGAGCGCGCGCTCCTGAGTCCAGGATCAACCATTCTTTGATTACGTCTGTCACAGCTCCAGCATTACCCACTCTTTCCCTTACGCCAACAAATCCTTCACCACATGACCATGAACATCTGTAAGCCGGAATTGCCTCCCCTGATGTGTGAACGTCAATCGCTCATGATCGAAGCCCAGCAAGTGCAGGATCGTCGCCTGCAAGTCATGCGTGTGCACCGGCTTCTCCACCACGTGGAAGCCCAGTTCATCCGTGGCTCCGTAGGACAGGCCCGGCTTCACGCCGCCGCCCGCCAGCCACATCGTGTAAGCTTGCGGATGATGATCGCGTCCTTGCGTGCGGCCCAGCGACGCATTCGTCTCCACCATCGGCGTGCGACCGAACTCGCCGCCCCAGATCACCAGCGTATCATCTAGCAGCCCACGTTCCTTCAAGTCCATCACCAGCGCCGCCGACGCCTGGTCGGTCGCTTCACAATTCTTTTTGTGATTCCCCACCACATCGCTGTGAGCATCCCAGCCTTCGTGATAAATGTTCACGAAACGCACGCCGCGCTCGATCATCCGTCGCGCCAGCAGACATGCGCGGGCGAAGGACGGCTTGTCCGGATCGCAACCGTAACGTTCGAGCGTCGCTTTGCTCTCACCTTTCAAATCCATCAATTCGGGCGCGGACGATTGCAGCCGATACGCCATTTCATACGCCGCCATGCGCGTAGCGATCTCCGGATCACCCGCTGTGCCGAGCCGTTTGCGATTCAAGTCCGCCACCAGATCCAATGAATCCCTCTGCAACTTTGCATCCACGCCTTTCGGGCTCGACACGTTCAAGATCGCATCGCCTTCATCGCGGAACCGCACGCCCGTGTAAATCGTCGGCAGGAATCCGCTCGACCAATTCGCTGAGCCGCCGCTGATGCCGCCACCCGTGGACATCACGACATATGCGGGTAGATCCTGGCTCTCGGAGCCCAAACCGTAAGTGGCCCATGAGCCCAAGCTCGGCCGGCCTGGTTGCGAGAAACCAGTGTTGAGGAAAAGCTGTGCGGGCGCGTGATTGAACTGATCCGTGTGCACGGATTTCACCATGCAGATCTCGTCCACGATCTTGCCGAGATGCGGCAAGGCCTCGGAGATCTCCGCACCGCTCTGGCCATGTTTCGCGAACTTGAATCGCGGCGCCATCACCGCCGCATCGGGCCGGATGAACGCATACCGCTGTCCGCCGATGATCTCGGGCGGAATCGGTTTGCCCTCATACTGCACGAGCTTCGGCTTGTAATCGAACAGGTCGAGCTGGCTCGGTGCACCCGCCATGAAGAGGTGGATGACCCGTTTCGCCTTCGGCTTGAAGTGTGGCAATTTCGGCGCGAGCGGATTCGTCGCCGCCGCTTGTGCCAGCGCATTGCGCGTGAAGGCATTCGTCAGCAATCCGGCCAGCGCCAGCTTGCCGATGCCCACGCCGCATTCTTTGAAGAACCACCGGCGCGAAACCAGTTCCGGATGTTCCCGCTGCTGTAAGTAAGATTGGCAATTCATGGCATTAACTCTTCGTGACCATCTCGTCCAGGTTCAACAACGCGCGTGCCACCACCGTCCACGCCGCTTGCTCCACTGTTCCATCTTTGCTGCCCGTCAATTCTGCTGCGTTCAATTCCTTCGCCTCGATTCGTGCCCGTTGCGTTTCATAAAAGCTCTTTAGACTCACAAGTTCTTCCTTCGTCGCCGGACGCGTCAGGCAGCGTTGGAAGAGCTTCTGCAACTTCTCCTCCACCGCGCCGCTTTGCTTCGCACTGTCGCGACCGAGCGCCTGTGCTGCTTCCAGAAACACCGTGTCGTTCAGTAGCGTGAGTGCTTGCAGGGGCGTGTTGGACACATCGCGCCGCGCCACACACGCCTCGCCGCTCGGCGCATCGAACGTGTTGAACATCGCATATGGTGCCGTGCGCTTCGTGAAGGTGTAGAGCCCGCGCCGATAGCGGTCCTCGCCCTCGCTCGTCTTCCACACCAGCTTGCCATAGGCGCCCTCAGACGTGATGCTCGCGGGCTGCGGCGGATACACGCTGGGCCCGCCCAGCTTCGTCGAAAGCAGCCCGGAAGCCTTGAGCGCCGAGTCGCGGATCAGCTCCGCTTCCAGCCGCGTCCTTGGCCCGCGCGCCAGCAATTTGTTTTCACCATCGCGTGCGAGCAACTTCGGCGTCACCGCGGAATCCTGCTTGTACGTCGCGCTTGTCACGATGAGACGGTGCAGCTTCTTCATCGACCAGCCTTGCTTCTCGAACTCCACCGCCAGCCAGTCCAGCAGGGCAGGGTGCGTGGGCAGTTCACCTTGGAACCCGAAATCCTCCGTCGTCCGCACCAGTCCGCGACCGAAGAACGCCGCCCACTGCCGGTTCACCGTCACGCGGCCTACCAATGGATTCTCTGGCGATACCAGCCAGCGTGCAAAGGTCAGCCGGTTTTGCGCCTGTCCCTTCGGCAGGTCGTGCAACACATCCAGCACGCCCGGGCGCACCAGTTCTTTTGGTTGTAGGTATTCGCCGCGATGCTGCCGGAACGTCTTGCGGGGATTTTCCTGTGGCCGCTCATGCAGCACGAGCGTTGTCGGATAATCTGGCTCCGAGCGGCGCAGTTTATCGATCTCCGTCCGTTGTGCACTCAGTTCTGGCGCGTTCAACAGATAGAGCTGGCGCAATGCCCCGCGATCTTCCTTGCTCCAGGTTGCTTCGTTCTGCAGCAACAGGCTTTCAATGTTCGTCGCAAAATTCCTAGCCTCGGCCTTCGTTGCCGTTGTCGTGGCAGAAAGGCGGAACCGTCCCAGCGGTGCGGCGTAGTGCTTTTCAAACAACATCCCGATTGTCACCTCAGTGTCCGCTTCTAGTGGCTTCTCGAAGTTGAACACCGCCACATGCCGTTCGCCCTGGCCGCCGTTCACGGACCAGCCGGATTGCTGGTCGCCATCGATGCAGTTCTTGGCCGTGGCCGTGCCGCGACCAATCCCCGGCTTGCCGAAACTGTGGGTGGCGTCGCTGAATTTCAGTGCCTGTCCCCCAGCGTTGGCGGTGAATTCGCTCAGGAAGAAATCTCCCTTCGGTCCTTCATAGTAGGTGGCTCCCGGGCCGTGTGCGGGCAGCCGTTCATCCGGCAGGCCTTCCAGTCGCAGTGAGGTGGTGCCTTTCGGTAATTTATAGCGGATCTCGTAGGTGTCTGCCTTGGATTGATCTCCCGTGGCGAAGATCGAATCATCCGGTTGCAGTGTGAGCAGCGCCAGGTTCGCCTTCATGCCTTGCGGTTTCAACACTTGCCACTCCACCGTGCGCGCGCGTTCCGCTTTCACCCATTCGGCAAAACCTTTTTCGATCAATTCTTCCCGTTTCACCTGGATTGGCCGCTCATCTCCGGCCGGAGCATTGGTCACCGGAAACTTTTCCGCCAGCCCGGCGATCATCTGTGCCAATTTCGCGGCATGTTCCTTCCGCTGTTCAGTGATCTTCGGGTCGGGTAGATCCCGTTCCGGTTCATCCGCATTATTCAAGAACGCCATCATTTGATAATATTCCGTGTGCGTGATGGGATCATACTTGTGCGTGTGGCACTGGGCACAACCCACCGTCAATCCCAGCCATGTCGTGCCCGTCGTCGCGATGCGATCCACCATCGCATAGAAGCGGAACTCCAGCGGATCGATGCCGCCTTCCTCGTTCAGCATCGTGTTGCGATGAAACCCCGTCGCCACGATCTGACCGGGCGTCGCCTTCGGCAGCATGTCACCCGCGAGCTGTTCGATGGTGAATTGGTTGAACGGCATGTCCGCATTCAGCGCATTGATCACCCAATCCCGATACGGCCAGATGGAACGGGGACGGTCCTTCTCATAACCGTTCGTGTCCGCGTAGCGTGCCAGGTCCAGCCAGCGCCGTGCCCAGCGTTCCCCGTAATGCGGCGAAGTCAGCAAGCCATCCACCACCTTCTCATACGCGTTTGGCGATTTGTCCTTCACGAAGGCTTCCACCTCTTCCGGCGTCGGCGGCAATCCGATGAGATCGAGGTAAACACGCCGGATCAAAGTGTAACGATCCGCTTCCTTGGACGGCTTCAACTTTTCCTCTTCCAACCGCGCGAGCACAAAATTATCGATGCCATTCACCGGCCACTTGCCGTCCTTCACCCGGGGCAGGGGAGCCTGCTTCGGCGCGGCAAAGGCCCAGTGCGGCTGATACTCCGCTCCCTGCGCGATCCATTGCTTCAGCGTTTCCTTTTGTGCTTCGGTGATCGGATGCTTGTTCGCGGGTGGCGGCATGAGGTCGTCCTCATCCGTCGTGAAGATGCGCGCCACTAACTCGCT
>JAJNBN010000168.1 GCA_021156225.1 Verrucomicrobiota bacterium
GATACGTTTCTCGGGCGGCTTGATGAAGCGTTGCACCTTGCGGATGACCTTCTCGGCCGTCTGCTTGATGGACTCCAGCAAGTTGCGCGGTTTCGGGTCCGGCACGTGAACCGGCTCGAATGGTTTCTCATTTGGGTCGGGCGGCAGCACAGTCGCGGGTGCGTCTGCGTCCTGGGTGTCATCTTCGGCAGGTCCGCCCGGAGGCAGACCGGCGGCGATGTTCTCGGAGCGTTCGATGTCAGTCTCGCTGCGATGACGCTGGAAAACCGGCTCATCCGAGATGGTTTCCCCCACGATCGCGGCGCGGGCATCTTGTGCCTGCTTGTCGGGCTTGGGCACTTGCGGACCGCCCGGAGGACGGAAGCGCATGCCTGGCCGGCGGCGACGTGAAAAATTACGGTCACTCATATCAATACGATTTGCGGTGAATATAGATGTTCTGCAACAAGCCTGCTGCGATCAGCGAACACAACACTGAAGACCCGCCGTAACTTAACAGCGGCAGTGGTATGCCCGTGACAGGCATGATGCGGATGTTCATGCCGATATTGATGAACACATGGCTGAACAGCAGGGCAACCACCCCGCTGGCCATGATTTTACCCAGGCGATCGCGTGCCTGGCTGGCAATTCTAATGCCAGTAAACAACACCAAGGTATAAAGGGTCAGAACTATCGCGCTGCCAACGAATCCGCTCTCCTCGGCAAGGACAGAGAATATGAAATCGTTGTGGGCGACAGTCCGCGGCAGGTAACCGAGGGCATTCTGCGTGCCTTCACGCCAGCCCTTACCGGTCAACCCGCCTGATCCGACCGAGATCAGAGCCTGATTGATGTTATACTCTTTGGTGCGCTGGATGTCCGCCCACCGTTTCCGCTCCTGGGGAGTCGCTCCCGGCGGGGCAAAATCCAGCCCGAAGTAAACGAGGAGCCTTTGTTTCTGGTAATCCTCGAGTTTGATGAACTGCAAATTTTTAGGGGCAAACAAAACGTCAACCATCACCAACGCCACGACGATTGTCACCCCACCTATCAATCGCCGCAGAAATTGCACCGGCACGCCGGCCACAAACATCATGACCAAACCAACCGGAAAAAACACGAGGGCCGAACCCAGATCCGGCTCCTTCAAGATCAGGACAAAGGGCAGCATCATAAGTCCCAGTGCCTTGAGAAACACTTTGGGAGTGCGCAACTCATCCATGGGACGGCTCAAGAAATGGGCCATGAACAGGATAAAGGCCAGCTTCGCAAACTCCGAAGGCTGGATCTGGAAGAAAGGGAACTTGATCCAACGCTTGGCCCCCCAGCCATTGTCTACACCCACACCGGGAATATAGAGCGACAGCAAAAGCAGAATAGATAGCCAATAGCCCACCAACGACCACCGGGTGAGGATGGGATAATCCACCAAGCAGACGATCGCGGCCAGAAACGTTCCGGCGCCATACCATACGATCTGCTTGAAGTAAGGCTGATCCCAGAGCGCCAGATTCTGCGCCCCTTCCCGCGACATCGTGGCGCTATAGATGAACAGCACACCGAACACCATCAGGCCAAGCAGGCCCGCCACCATCAGCCAGTCCAGCCGTGGTTCGCGCGTGTTCAATGTAGGTTGTCCGATCATCAGTTGCCCAATACCAGGTTGGGTCCGGCCACCCGGGAATTTTGTTCCATTTTTTGCAGGGCCTCAAAGACCCGGCGGGCCATCGGCGCACAGGTGCCGCCACCAGACGCACCGCCCTCCACCATGGCCACCACCGCATAACGCGGTGAGTCGAAGGGTGCGTAGGACACAAACCAAGTGAACCGGCTGGTCTCCATGGAACGCCCGAGCTTCACGGTCGCCGTGCCGGTTTTGCCGCAAACCTGCCAGCCGGACATCGCCGCACCTTTGCCCGTGCCTTCGGAATCCGCCACATCGTCACGCATGGCTTCCTGTACGAGCCGAAGATTCTGCGGCTTGACGATCAATTCGTTCCGCACCCGGCCTGCCGGAAAGCTCTCGGTGACTTTGCGAAAACCGTTGTCGTCAGATTCCAGCCGGTCCACCAGACGCGGCCAGAAAACTTTGCCACCGTTGGCAATCGCTGCCGTCATCACCGTCATCTGAAGCGGCGTAACGGCGATATCACCCTGCCCTATGCTCAGATTCGCCGTATCACCAAAGGTCCAAGCACCCCCCATGTTTCGCTTACGAGTGCCCACTGCGGGAAAATATCCGGCCACATCCTGGCGTGTGGGCAGTCCGGTTTTTTGACCGAGACAAAACTGGTGGCCCATGCGGAGAATATTGTCCAAACCGGTGTTGAGCCCGTGATCGGCAAAGTAGCAATTGCACGATTTGATGAACGCCCGGTGAAAGTCAAAATAGCCCGCGCCAGCCGTGCAATCCATGCGGTCGTTATAGCGACTGGACAGCGGATAAAATCCTTTGCTGTAGAACTGCTCGTGCGGATTCAGCTTCCCGGCTTCCAAGGCCGCCAACGCCACGACGATCTTGAAAGACGAACCTGGTTGATAAATGGCAAAGGAGGCGCGATTCAACATCGGCTTGGTTTCCACGTCATTGATCTTGGCATACTCTGCGTGAGTGATCGTAGGCACAAAAGAATTGGGATCAAACGTAGGAGCGGAGGCCATGGCGAGCACATCACCATTGCGCACATCCATCACCACGATCGCACCGCGACTGCTCATGCCCAGCGAACTTTCCGCCGTTTTCTGGATCTGCGCATCAATGGTGAGGATGACGTCATCACCCGGTTTCGGCGATAACCACACGTTCTCCGCCTGGCGATACTGCATGTTATTCACCAAGAGTGATTTCGCCCCCGCCACACCCCGGAGCTGCTCATCGAACGCGCCTTCGATACCCACTGCTCCTTTGAAATCAGGCAGGCGGTAATCAAACTCGATCCCCTCCTCTTCATTGGGGGCTTTCTCGGTCCTCGTCATGTAGCCCAAAATATGCGCTCCGAGCTGGTTGGACGGATAAGAACGCAGCGACTGAACCTGCAAGTCCACGCCCGGCAACGTGGAGAGACTCTCCGCGAAGCGTGCCACATTCGTGGACGACAGGTTTTCTACGATCGGCATGGGCAGTGAGAGCTTCTCTTCGTAGTGCTTGCGGAACTGCTTCTCCGTCAGTTGGACTGGAATAGCCAGTGATTCCGAAATCCGGCGCACGAGATTGTTGGCCACCATGAAACGCGCCTGCCGCCCCAACTCTTCCGTCTGCGCAAAGGTCAGCCTCGTTTTCTTCTTTTTGTCAGCCGGCAACGATTTGTTCTCCAGCTCGATACGATGGACGGCATTGCTCTTCAACAGCCGATACTGTTGCTGAAAGGCGGGACGCAGTTCCTCCAGGTAAAGATTAACATTATACGAAGGCCGGCTCTCGGCGAGGATCACACCATTGCGATCCAGTATCCGCCCGCGCACTGCCGGCAACCGGACCGTGCGATAGGATTGCTCGATCAGATTGCGCTCGTACTTCTTATAGTTGACCACCTGCAGGAACCAAAGGCCGGTGATGAGCACGAACATGCCGACCAGCACGCCCAACGCGAGCCAGCGCAGCTTCGGATCACCCCGTTTCAGTTGGTCAACGATCAGCATTTCAATGACGTCCCCGTTTCATTTCACGATTATGGTTGAACGTCGTTTCCGGCAGCGGCTGGTAACTCAGCCAATGCTCGATCAGGTCAAACACGCGGAACACCACCGGCGTCGCCATGCCGCACCCCACGCTCATCACCGCCCATTGCCAGAGCGAGCCCCATCCCAGCAATGGTTGTTTACCCAAGGTCAGCAACACCAGCACCACCATCACCGGCACCGCCGCGCCCGCCGCGAGGCCGAAGATGAACTGCGCGGACATCTGCTCCCGCAGCACCAGTTCGCGGAAGTGCAGAAGCACCATGCCCATGATCATCAAAGGCCCGATGGAGACGCCTAACGGATTTAACGAGAGCGAATCAAACCACAGCCCGCCGAACACCGCGATCAATGTGGTTAACAGCGGATTCCCAGACAGCGCCGCATACACGATCAATGCCGGCAATAGATCAATCTGCGCCCCCAGCCACACGCGCACGAAGTTTACCGTCGATTGCGCGAACACTACCAGATAAGTGCACGCCAGAATGGCTATGAGGGTGATGGCGTTCATGGCTTTGCCGGTGGGAGCAGCACCCACACTTCCTCCAGTTGATTCACGTTCACCGCCAGCTTCACGCGGGCCTCCACATACAACCCATGCTCGACCGTCTGGGTATCCACGATGCTGCCGATCAAAATGCCCGCCGGGAAGATGCCTCCTAATCCGCTCGTATATACCGCCTGCCCCGGTTCCAACTTGCTGCTCCGCGTCAGATAGCTTAGCTCCACCAGATTCGGATCCAGCACCGCAGCGGTTCCGGATGGACCCACCACCCCGTTCTCGCGCGACTTGTCCACCACGGCGGCCACCCGGCATTCCGGGGCACCGATCAGCACAACCAACGCCCGATGCTCGCCCACGGCATGGATGCGCCCGACCAACCCTTGCGAGGTCATTACCGGCAGATTCACCTGCACCCCTTCCGCGCTCCCCACGTCGATCTGCACCGTGCGCCACCAATTCGCCGGATCACGTCCAATCACCTTCGCCATCCTCGGCTTCCACGTCGTCTGCGGCTTCATCTGGATCATCTGGCGCAGGCGATCATTCTCCAGCTTCACCGCATCAAACTGCATCTGCAATAACCGCATCGTCTCATTCTCGCGGCGAAGCTGTTCCATCTGGTTGATGAGAACGCCCTTGGGCAGCGTCATGTCCGCCACCTTGCCGGTAGCGGTTTGAGTCGATTGGCTGAGGCCGAAGAGAGGCAGGAAGACCGCTGAAACCGCCAGTTTCACCCGCGCAGCCGTCTGATCTGGCAGACTAAGCAACAGCAGTACTAGGATTAGTACCGCTGCCATGGCCACGTAGTGTGCCCGTTTAAACATCTGACTTACCCGTCACAAACTGTTCGGGGCAAACGCAGAACTGAGGGGATTTATCTCCTTAACTATCGTGGCATCAACTGCGGCTAGAGGCCACACGCTTCAGGAACGAAAGCTCCTGCAAGACGCGGCCAGTGCCTTCTGCGACGGCCGTTAGCGGGCTTTCGCTGATATGCACCGGCAGGCCGGTTTCCTGCGCCACCAAGCGGTCGATACCGCGTAGCAACGCCCCGCCTCCAGCCATCACGATACCCCGGTCCACTAGGTCAGAGGACAATTCTGGGGGGCACCGTTCCAGCGTGATGCGGATTGATTCCAAAATACCGTTGAGAGGTTCCTTCAGTGCCTCGCGTATCTCCTCGGAGCGGATGGTCAGCGTTTTGGGCAGACCTGCGGCCAGATCACGGCCTTTGACTTCCAGGGTCAATTCCTGCTCCAGAGGAAAGGCCGATCCGATCCGGATCTTGATCTCCTCCGCGGTGCGTTCACCGATCATTAAGTTATAGGCACGCTTCATGTGGGCGATGATGGTCTCGTCAAACTCATCTCCCCCTACGCGCAAGCTGCGGCTGAACACGATACCTGCCAGCGAGATGATCGCTATCTCGCAAGTACCGCCGCCGATATCCACAATCATGTTGCCCGCCGGCTCATGCACCGGCAGACCTACCCCGATGGCCGACGCCATGGGTTGTTCGATCAGATAGACCTCTCGCGCTCCGGCATGCGTGGCGGAATCTTTCACCGCCCGCTTTTCCACTTCGGTGATACCCGAAGGCACCGCCACCACTACACGTGGGGCGATCAATTTCCTATGGTGAACCTTCTGAATGAAGTGCCGCAACATCGCCTCCGTGATCTCGAAATCCGCGATCACGCCGTCCTTCATGGGACGAATGGCGACGATATTCCCAGGAGTACGTCCAAGCATCCGCTTGGCTTCCTCGCCCACAGCCAGCACGTTGGTGGTCCCCGCCTCAATGGCGACGACGGAAGGCTCACGCAGGACTATGCCTTGGTCGCGAACATAAACGAGTGAGTTCGCCGTCCCAAGGTCAATGCCGATGTCGTTGGAGAACAGGCCTTTAATCTGCGCAAACATGAACTATGCCTAATTGAAAATACAGTAAGTCGGCTAATTCCTTGGGGTCAAGCTATTTAACCCCTTCACTGTATTAATTTACCCAACCGCCACCCAGTAACGTTACAAACACACCCACTTCTCGGTAAGGATGACTTCCACGTCGTCCCAAACTAAACCTCAGCGCACTCGATTGATCAACAGCAGGAACATGGAAACACAAACGCGTTCCAACCTATTGCCCGGCCGGTTCACCCCGCGCCGTCAGGTCGGGGTGCAACCGGCTTTCTTCATTCTCCCTTCTTAATTCTAAATTCCCTTGAAGCCGCCTTCCCATCCGATCCGTTCAACGTGACTCCGCCGATGCCTCCTGTGTTGCGGCACTGTATCATCCGGCCTTTGCCTCCCAGACCAAACCCTCGCCAGCCACTTCGCAAAAAAATGCAGCACGGTAGGGCATCGTTGCCGCGATGCCCTGACTCTTTCCGCCAAGGCACCACGATAACCAGGACCCCACTATCGCCGAAGCACAAAGCCACCATCACCCTCTTCTCCATCGATAGATGGAGGAGATGGCACGGGGAGAGGAGGCACTGAGCCACCCCATCCCACCAGAGCCCGAACTTCGACTCCTGCATTCCCTTTAGGGAATTATTTCAAAGAACAATGAAACCATCCGACCCCTGTGAGATATCGTTTCCCCTGTCCCTACGATTGGGACTTCAGATTAAGCGTATGCTCAAAGCCAGGCCGGTTCCGCAGTGGCTACTAGAGATTCCCCGGTCCCATTCTCGACCGACGTCCCGTTCACCGCTCCGGCTTACGAGCCCTGATCCGTACGCCCGATAGCAACACATATCCTAACTACCAGAGACGCTTCCATTCCCTTCCCCATACGGAAGCCGAACTTCGGCCATCTCCATGATGGCTCCATAAGGACCGTCACCTCCCCGCCAACGCAGGACATAACAATGCATAACATCATATCGATATGTTTGATGACTTGGGATTTCCCAGTGGCTGTCTACCGCTCCGAAAGAGCACACCCACCGTTCACCCGTCCTTTACCAGCAGCGAGCTGCCAGCACTGAAAATTCTATCAGAAAACCACAAGCCCGCCATCACTTTTCGCTAAAATTTGCACCCTCATCCCAACTATTTTATC
>JAJNBN010000169.1 GCA_021156225.1 Verrucomicrobiota bacterium
AAGGGAACAGTCTGCATCGTCTGGCCAAATTAGTGGAACAGAACAGTAGCGCACCCGGGTTGACTCTACGGAGCCGTGCCAGGTGCTGACGGCAGACTCGGCGGTAAATTCAAGGGCTTGACCCCGGGGGGCAAGGGCGGCGGGGGGGTAAGTCCCGGCGGCAAGGGCGGCATCTGTTTCACCAGATTGCGCCACGTATTGCGCTCGTCTTCGCTCATCTTTTCCCAACGCTCAGCGGTGGCGATGAAACGCGCCTGATCATCGGCGCTTAAGTTGTTGAACCGTTTTGCGGAATCCATGCACCGCTTGCGTTCATCAGGCGAAAGCTTCTCATAGTCAGCGATGCGCTGCTCCACCTTGGCCCGTTCCGCCTGGTTCAGCTTCTCCAGGATCGCGTGCTGCTCCTTGTCTGACAGGTCGAACATGCTGTGAAAATTCTCCAACATCCGGCCGCGCTTTTCCTTGGGCATGGCCTGGATCTTTTTGATGTCCTCCTCCACCCGTTTACGATGCTCGGCGGACATGCCGGCGAAGACGTCTTCCCGGGCTGCGGCCGGAGCCGCTTCCACACGGATCACATAGCGCAACGCGCTTTGGTTCTCCTTCACCTCCTGTTGCAGCTCGGGCGGGAGCTTGTCCCATTGTTCCAGGCGCGCTTGCACGAGCTTGCGCCGATCTTCCGGCACGCGCACCAGTTTCTCCGCGCGCCGTTCGGGTGAGGCACCCAGCAGATACGTCATGTCAAAGAACAATTCCGTGGAGCGGATGCGTAACTCCTGCTGTTCCGGGGACAAGGCATCATACTCCTTCAACTTCGCCAGCAACAAGGTCCGGGAAGTCTCAGATTTACCCGCCAGCTCCACCTCACGTTCCTCCGGCGTCATCGCCAACAACCAGCGAAAGTCATCCATCGCATTCCACGGGCCACGTCCCTCACGGCCACCGCGGGAGCGCCCGCCCTCTCCTGAAAGTCGGCTATTTTCACCCGGTGCTGCGGCACGCCGCTCTTCCTTCGGTGAATTCTCCTTGTCCTGCCCGGCGGCTGGTTCCGTCTGGGACCAAAGCATCCCGGGACCGGCACTTAGTGCGGTCAGCAACAGGATGTAAGAAAAACGGGACATGTAGAAACTTTCCAACCAGACTGCTTATTCCACCAAGGCGAAGGCTAACTCCAAATCCGGCTCCACCGCGCCCTGACTCATGCGCCGGATGGGTTCGTAATCTTTCAGCAGGTCCACGGAGAGCACCGGGGCGACCGTGGCCATCGCTTTGATCTGCTCCGCCATCTCCTGACGCGAATCGGTCACCGTCGTGGTCTGCGGCTGATTGAGCGTCAGCACTGCGGCCACCGTGACCACTGCAGTCGAGACCGCCAGTTGCGCGAAATGCTTCCGCAACCACCCCATGAAACTCACCGGCACAACCACTTCAGCCCGCTGCGTCTGCCGCTCTTCCGCCGCAACAGCTTGCATCACCAGCGCCGTAAAATTGGACGAGACCGGCGCATCGGGCATTTGCCGGATTGCTTGGCAGAGGGCCATTTCTTCCTCCCACGCCACACGCAAATCGGGGCGCGCCGCCAGACGGGCCTCAAGCTGCGCCTGCTCGCCCGGCGTCAACTGGCCCCGCAGGCTTTTCTCCCACAGTTCATTTTGTTCGTGCTCGTTCATCGACTTGCCTTTCTATCAAAAACCGTCCACCGCTCAAAGTTTCGTCCCTTAACTGCTTTCTTTCCATGAACCCGTCTTTAAATACGGCTTCAACCGCTGCTTCAAAGTCTCCCGCGCCCGGTGGATCAGCGATTTCGTCGCCGAGAGCGAACAACCGAGCACTTTAGCGATATCGTCATACGACAAATCATCCTGTCGGCACAATAACATCGCCGTCCGCTGATTCTCGGGCAGGCTCGCGATCGCTTCCTCGATCTTATCCGTCAATTCCCCCTGCAACATCGTATCTGGCGGCGCAAACTGTTTCACATCCTCGATTTGCCGTAGCGGCTGGTCGTCATTCTCCGGATGCGTCAGGTCCAAGGACTCCGCCGGATGCCGTGAACGCCGCCGTATCTCATTGAGACACAAGTTCCTAGCGATGGTGAAGAGCCATGTGGAAAAGCGTGCCGAAGCCTCGTACCGATGCGCGGATTTATGGACTTGGATGAAAACGTTTTGCGCGAGGTCCTCCGCCTCCGTCGCATCCGGCAGCGTGCGATATAAGAGGTTGATGACGGGCTGCTTATAACGCTCCACCAGCGTTTCAAAAGCCACCATATCTCCCTCCCGCACCCGCAGCATCAGGGTCGCATCTGGATCTTGTTGGTCCATCGTCCTCTCGGCATAGCTCACCGGCTTCGGCACACAAGGTACCGAAACAGCTACCGGATTTAATGCTCCAGAGACTGATGCCATAAGCGGCTGTATTAAACACCCCAGCGAGTCCAAAGTTCCGGCCTGACCGCCACTTTCACTGGCACATCGCGATGACGCCATATCATCGCCTGGGCCCAAACTCGGCTGAGTAGAGTAACCATACCAGACTTCCAAGGTCTTGCCCATACCATTTCATACGAAAGTCACGGGCGTTAGCCTGAAGCATCTCGCCGGGGGTGATTTAAAGCGGATGAGGTCGCTTGCCTCTTTCATCCCTCCGGCTGTCGTCCCGGTTACCCCCATTCCACCACCTCGGCACTTGTGTACATGTGCCGAGGTATTCTACCAATTTCCCTTTGGTGAGCCGCGACGAAGCACGCGACCCATGCCCCGACCCAAGTGTCCGGGGATGGCAATCCGGAACGTCGCGACTGCTCCCCGCCATTTCCCTTGCCCCAACTACGGGTGCGATTTAGTTTTCGCTCATAGGAAATCCATGCAGGCCCAAGGCACGCCATTGCTCACCCGGTTGAATTCCACCTTGGACGACCGACTGCCCCTCCCCCGGCTACTCAAGCTGGCCTTCCTCTGCGGTGTCCTGCCGTTAGTCACAGGCACACTCGTCTTTCTGACATGGCTGGTCACCCGCTGGGATTGGCTCATGCTGGCTGGTCTCATCACTATCTTTCTCGGCCTGGTGTGGTTTGTTATGGGGGCCATCTGCCTTTCCATCCACCTGCATCGGAGAGGCCAGATCGCCCCACCTGAACGACGACGGCAAAATTGGTTGGCCTTCACCACAGCGGGTCTGCTCCTCGTCAACTTCCCTGCCGCGTATTACTACACCGCTTGGGCAAGCGGCATCAGCACCCGCTACACCCTCATCGTCGTCAATGAGAGCGGCCAGCACATGGAAAGCGTGATGGTCAGCGCTCCCGGCGTGAAACGCGAGTTCGGCCCGATCCAAGCTGGCGGACAAGTGAAACGCCATTTGAACTTCTTCGGTGATGGTCGGATGGATTTCAAAGCTAAGGCCTCAACCGAGACGGCAGGCATGATCGATGGCTATGCCATGGGCAGCATGGGTGGCAAGAAAGTAGTAAGACTAAAACCGGACGGCGCTTACACCGTTGATGATGCAGAGTAGGACTATCACATGAGCCAAGGCCCGTTAGGTTTTATCCTCTGGTTGATCTGTTTACTGCTCATTCTTTGGAGTGTGCGTGAGGGAGCGCGTCAGGCAGGTGCAGAATTGATCGTCGAATACGGCAACACCATTCAAATACTGACGCTGATCTTTGTGGCGGTGCTGGGGGCGATGGTCCATGACGTCACTTCCGGCAATCCGGCTGCCACCGTGAAAGACTGGCGGGTACCGGCATTCTTTGGCGCGATGCTGCTGCCGTTCGCCTTGGAAATATTTCGGCGGCGCATCAGCATCACGGATCAGCAGGTCACCTTCATTTCCCCTTGGAGCCGCCGCCTCACTGTCCCATGGACGGAAATCACCGGCGTCGAGTATCAAGAGTGGTTGCAATGGCATCGGCTTGACCTCGCTGGCGGGCGCAGTGTTTACCTCTCTGATTTGCTTTCCGGCAAGGAACAGTTCTTCGGCATGGTCGCCCGCCGCCGTTCACAACAAGAATCCGCAGCCGAGCATGCAGAGCATGCCAACCAGAACTCGCCAGCCCAATTGACCCAGTCGACTCCCTCCGAAAAGGAACTTTGATGTCTACCAATTCCAGTTCAAACCCCGAATCCGTCGTCCAACGCCAACTCGACGCCTACAACGCCCACGACCTCGAAGCCATCCTCGCCACCTATGCCGAAGACGCCCAGCAATTCGAGTATCCGCACAAACTGCTCGTGAGTGGGCATGCATTATTACGCGAGCGTTTCACCGTGCGCTTCACCGAGCCGTCGCCATCTATGAAGTGCAGAACGGGAAGATTGCGAAGGCAACGTTTATCACCGGAGCAAAAAGAATTGGCCCCCACCAGCCATCCTAACCGCTATGCGTCTCGTTGCCTTGATTCTCTTTGGCTTGGCTGTGCTGATAACAGGCCTCGTCGGAGCGAAGCATCTATTCGGTCGGCAACGGGGCACATTTCTGAACGAGCGCGAATTACTGAACCAAGCCGTACAACTATCTTACAATCAGCCTGCACAGATCGAACAGGAATTGCGTGACCCTCAAACTTTGCAACATCTGGCCAGATTCAACAACCTCAGTCAGAGCGAGGCAAATTCAGTCCGGATAAGCACATCGCCTTCGCTCGGGCAGAATTCAGTTCAACTGGACGGTTACGGTCCATCCGATCACGCTTATAAACTCATCAGCCAGCAGCTTCGCCGTTACATCCAGTTGCGGCAGGAAGGCCACACCTCTGCCTATGCGTGGGCTTCCTTGACCAATCAAATTCCACCGACCACCTCAGATCCCGACTTGCGCCTGTTGGCCCAGAAAAGACCGGACTTGCCTTCAAACTGGCTCATCAAAGTGGATTCAGGCACTGCGACCAACAGCGTAGAGATACCAGCAAGTGCAGAGAATCAAGCCCGGAACCGAAACGAGATCACTCGCTGGACCCGCTATGCCATCCTTGATGGCGAGGTGGGATGGTCGTACACCATGGCGTTCAAGGCTGACGGTTCCCTCAACTACATCCGTGAGCAAAAGGCTGACTCCCAAGACTATGACCCGAAGCATCGTGTCCTGATCGATTCGATAAATGCAGAAGTGAAAGCGGAAATGGAAAAACAAGGGACTTACGGTCAATTCGGCTCGGTCCACACTTACTGGAGCCTGAAAAAGGATAAGCTCAAAGCCAGAGGCATTTCATGGCGTTCCCCCGCTGAGTTAAACCCGAATACAAACTACGATTAATCGGACCTGATGCGCCTCCACATCCTCAGCGACCTTCATCAAGAGTTTGGTGAGATCGACCTTCCTAAGGTGGATTGCGACTGCGTCATTCTCGCCGGCGACGTGTCTACCAAGCATAACGGGTTGCGCTGGATTCAAAAACGTTTCCCGGATCTCCCCGTCATCTATCTTTGCGGCAACCATGAGTTCTACGGAGATAAGCTGCCCAAACTTACCCACCGCCTCCGTGAAGAGACGCGCGGCACGAACATCCATTTCTTGGAGAACGATTCCATCTCCATTGGCGGCTTCCATTTCTTCGGCTGCACCTTATGGACGGATATGGCGCTCATGGGCGATTGGAAAGTGGGTGTGGAAGAAGCCAGTCTCACCATGAACGACTACAAACGCGTGCGGAATTCGGCCCAGAACTACAAACGTCTTTCCCCGCGCGATACCCGGCTCATTCATCAGGTTTCCCTGGAGTCGATGCGCCAGTTTTTCACCGCGCATGACGCCAACCGTTCCGTCATCGTCACCCATCACGCACCCTCTATCCTTTCGCTTCCAGAAAAGCGGCGCATGGAATTGATCAGTTGCGCGTACGCCTCGCACTTGGATGCTTTCATCCTGGAACATCAACCCCTCCTCTGGGTTCACGGCCACATTCATCACAGCAACGATTACCTTATCGGCAATACCCGAGTTCTGGCCAATCCCCGCGCTTATCCCGATAAACCGAATCCAAACTTCAAATCCGATCTAGTGGTGCAATTGGACTAAAACTGACTAACGTTCGAAGGTATAGTATGAACTGGCTCGCCCACCTCTACCTCTCGGAATCGGACACCGAGTTCCGCCTGGGCAATCTGCTGGCGGATCAGGTCAAAGGTGCGGACCGGCTGCAAATGAGCGCTCCCTTCTTGCGCGGCATGGCTTGTCACCAAATCATTGATGCCTTCGCCGAATCCCATCCCATAGTGAAACGCAGCCGCCAGCGCATCGGCCCCGAGCAACGCCGCTTCAGCGGCATCCTGGTGGATGTGTTCTACGATCACTTCCTCGCCCGGGAGTGGCTGCGATTCTCCGAGACCCCTCTGGCACAGTTTAATCAAGAAGCCTACCGCGCGTTCACCCCGCATATCTCCACCTTGCCCGAAGAGGCGCGGATCACCGTGGAACGCATCATCGAACACGATTGGCTCACCTCCTATCGCGAGATCGCCGGGATTGAAGATGTACTGGAGCGCCTGTCCGGCCGTTTGACGGAACGCCTGCAACGCCCCATGTCACTCCACTCCGCCGTCAAAGACCTGCGCACTCATTACGGAGAGTTTGAAAACGATTTCCGACTTTTCTTTCCTCAACTCATGGACGCAACTGGTTTCAAACTTCGCTCACCAACAGTCTGGTGCTGATTAGGCGTTACATTCTGGAGCAAGATTGCTTTTCCTTCATCGGCTGCCCACTCTTGAAATATCACCCATGAAAACCTCACCCTTCACCCCTGGCGAGAACATCGCCATGAAAGTGCCCACCGATGAATTCGCTTCGGTAGTTTCCTTCTATCGCGATGTGATCGGCCTGAAAGTAAAACAGGCCACGGAAGGGAGTGTCGTTTTTGAATTCGGCGGCAAAAATTTATGGATCGACTGTTCTGCCTCCGCCAGCCACGCAGAAATATGGTTGGAACTCCTGACCGATGACGTGATTGCCGCAGCCGAGCATCTCTCCGAGCACCAGGTGGTGCGGCGGGATGAGATCGAAACCCTGCCCGCGGACATGAAGGCGTTTTGGATCAAGAACCCGGCTAATATCATCCACTTGGTGGCCCAAGGTTCCTAAGAGCGCGAGGGAGCATATTGATCAACAAATCTGTGACCAAGCCGCTGGGAAGCCGAACTTCGGCCAACGCCTCAACCCGTTTGGACCAGCAGACAGCGCCAATGCCTTTTTCATACAGGCTCTAAACGTATTGCCCACTGGACGTAGCCGCATTATTACCCTAAACCATCCCCATGGCATTCGCGTCGTTTGGCGGGCAACAGCAGGTGGTCACCCTGCTCCAGCGCAGTCTGGAGCGCGGACGCCTCGCCCATGCCTATCTTTTCACCGGCGACCAGCTCGATGAGCTCGAAGCCGTTGCCCGCACACTGGCCAAAACGCTGAACTGCCAAAACCCTCCCGCCCGCTCGGAGAATGGCGTGCCCATCGATTGCTGCGACAAATGCGTGAACTGCCGCAAGGTTCAGGAAGGCAATCATGCCGATGTGCAATGGCTGCGTCCGGAATCCAAGACCCGCATCATCTCCGTGGACCAGGTGCGCGAACTCATCCAGACGGTGAACCTCAAGCCCACCGAGGCCGAATACAAGATCGGCGTGCTCGTGGCTGCGGATCGCCTCAACGTGCAGGCGGCCAATGCTTTCCTGAAAACCTTGGAAGAGCCGCCCAAGAAATCCGTTATCATTTTGCTCTCCACCGAGCCCGGCCGCTTGCTGGATACCATTCTCTCCCGCTGCATCCGCCTGACCTTCGCCACCGGTGGTCAGAAATTTTCTGAAGCTCAACTGAGCTGGTTGGACGCCTTCGCCACCACCGTCTCCGAAGCTCAAGGTGGCCTGCTCGCCCGCTATCGCCTGCTCGGCACCTTGCTTGGCCAATTGAACGCGTCCAAAGACGCCATCGAAGAACAGCTCACCGCCCGCTCTCCGCTGAACCGTTACGCCGACGCAGAATCCGACCTCAAAGAAAAGTGGGAGGATGAACTCAAAGCGTCTATCGAGGCCGAATACCGGCGTCAACGCTCCGAGATGCTGAACGCCCTCCAATGGTGGCTCCGCGATGTCTGGCTGCAAACCGTCAACGTCGGCGATGACCTCCTCACCTTCCCCCAGCATCAAGCCGTCACCAGTGCCATCGCTCAAAAGCTGCAACCGACGGATGCGCTTGCCAACCTAACGCATCTGGAACGTCTGCAACGCCTGCTCTTCACCAACGTGCAAGAGGCATTGGCGCTCGAAGTCGGATTGTTGAAACTGAAGCTGTAACCACGAACGGCTGCCGCAGTGTAGTGGGGCAGGTGCCTCGCCTGCCATAGTCGGACAGGCGCCCTCGCCTGTCGAATTCCGGATCCCCTTTCCGTCGTGACAATCTCCGCAACGCCCCGCACAGTTTCCTACACGTTTTATTACGAACATGAGCAGCAAGCAAAGTCCCGTTTCCCGTTCCGGCCGTTTTGGCAGTGGCCCCGCCGCAGAAGTCGCCAAGTTCTCGGAGTCCATCTCCTTTGACTGGCGCTTGTGGCGTCACGACATTATGGGCTCCATCGCCCACGCCACCATGCTGCGCAAGATCGGCGTGCTCACCGAACTGGAACTGGCCTCTATCAAGATGGGCCTGGAAGAGATCGGGCGCGAGATCGATGACGGCCGCTTCGAGTGGAAGGAAGAACTCGAAGATGTGCACATGAACATCGAGGCCGAGCTCACCAAGCGCGTCCCCGCCGGGGCCAAGCTCCACACCTCCCGCTCGCGCAATGACCAGGTGGCCCTCGACGTCCGCATGTGGGTGCGCGATGAGATCGCCGAACTGTGCCAGGAAATCCGCGCCCTGCAAAAAGCGCTCGTGGAACTTGGCGCAAAGAACAACGACGTCGTCATCCCCGGCTACACGCACTTGCAACGCGCCCAGCCCGTTTACTTCGCGCATCACCTGCTCGCCTACGTGGAGATGCTGGATCGCGATCACGGCCGTTTGATTGATTGCTTCCAGCGCGTGAATGTCTGCCCCCTCGGCAGCGGCGCGATCGCTGGTTCCACCTTGCCGCTCGACCGCGAATTCGTCGCGCAGCAACTCGGTTTCGTAGATACGGAGGACAAACCGCTCGTCACCCAGAACAGCATGGATGGCGTGAGCGATCGCGATTTCATGGTGGAGTTCTGTTCCACCGCCGCGCTCATCGCCGTGCATCTTTCGCGCCTCTCGGAAGACATCATCATCTGGTTTAGCACCGAGTTCAGCTACATCAAGATCGCCGATGCCTACACCACCGGCTCCTCCCTGATGCCGCAGAAGAAGAACCCCGACGTGGCCGAATTGACCCGAGGCAAAACGGGACGCGTGGTGGGCAACCTCATGGCCTTGCTCACGTTACTCAAAGGTCTGCCCATGACCTACAATCGCGACCTGCAAGAGGACAAGGAACGCCTCTTCGACACCGCCGATACCGTCCGCGCCTGCGTGCGCCTCACCGCCGCGATGATCGCGAACACCACCGTGAACAAAGCCGCCTGTGCGAAAGCCGCGAGCGATCCCTTGCTCCTCGCCACCGATCTCGCCGATTACCTCGTGAAGAAAGGCATGGCCTTCCGCCAGGCGCACCACGTCGTCGGCGCCGTCGTCGCTTACAGCGAGAAGACCGGCAAACCGCTCGACAAATTGACGGTCAAAGAGTTTCAAGCCATCGACAAGACGTTCACGAAAGACGTCGCCGATGTCTTCAACCTTCAGAAAGCCATGGATCGCCGCGCCCTCACCGGCGCCCCCGGCACCAGCGAAGTGAAGAAGCAACTCACGCGCTGGAAAAAGACTTTAGCTTCGTAGCAGCCGAGGTGACGAGGCTCTAACTCTTCATCGGGAACTCACGTCTCTAACGTCGAGTTCCCTTTTTCGTGCCTTTTGCGCCACTTAGCCGCAGGATTCCCTACTCCCCCTTCGCATCAGCCACCTTCTTCTCCACCCCCAGGTGCTTGAAGAAAAACTTCCGTAACGCCTCGGCCGAATTCCCCGTGGACTTCGGCTCCGCGTTGGAGAGGAACATCTCCGCCTTCACGCCCGCTTTGTCGCAATGTTCCTTCAGCACCGTCGCATGCTTCGGATGATGCAACAGATGCCCACGATCCGTCGGCTCGCCATCCACATTCGAACAATAGATGAACACCGGCGCATCATCCTTGGTCGCCAGCTTGAGCATGCTGCAATCCGCCAGCACCTTCCGCCCCTTCTCCGTCTCCAGATCTTCGCGCGTCTTGAAATGATAGAAACCCGGCGCCTCTTCCGGTTTCGTCCACTCCGGCTTGAACTTCCCGATCTTCTCCTCCCATTCCAGCAAATCATACGTCGCCTGCCCATTCATCGAACCCGCCGCCACCAATCGTGATGACTCACGCAACACCGGATCCTCATTCTTCGGATCCGCCAAGTCATCGTGAAACGCCAGCCATACCGAAGTGCCCGCCCCCGCTGAACCGCCATACGACGCGATGCGTTTCGGATCAATATTGAAATCCTTAGCCTTATACCGCACGTGTTGGATCGCCCGCGCGCAGTCACGCAAGATGTCCTGGATCGGCGCATCCGGCAGGAAGCGATAGCTGATGGACATGTAGGAAACGCCATTATCCACACACGCCTTGATCATATCCGCGTTCGCCTGCGATTTGTCACCATTGCGGAAACCACCACCATGGATGAACACCACCAGCGGCGTCGGCTTGTCTGATTTCGCCTGCCAGATATCCATCACGTTACGCTCATGCGGACCGTATTTCACATTGGCGAACGTCGGCTTCGGCCCCTTCTCGGCCTTCTTCTCCGCCGCTTCCTGTTTGCCCTTCATCTTGCTGGCGTAGCCGCGCGCCTCCTCTTCGGTCAGCTTGCCATCCTTGTTCGCATCCGCCTCCGGATAACGCTTTAGCAATTGCTCCAACCGGTCCGTTTTCGCGTCGGCCGCCTTCAGCGAGACCGCGCAAACCATCACCACCGCCAGCACGATTCCCCCTTTTGAAATCAGTCTTTTCATAGTCGTAACCCTTCTTATCACAAGCCTGCCGTCTTGACCACCGTTTCAATCTTCACATCGCGCACCGATAACGTGCCGAACGCAAAACCCAACCCCATCTTTGTCTTCTCCTTCGCGATGGCCTCGTGCTCGAACGTCTGCTTGAAATCCCCCAGCGTCAGCTCGCACTTCTTTCCGTCGAACTTCACCACCGCCTCCACCCATTTCCCCTCCGGCAACGCGGGCGTCTTCGTCCCTTTCGCGATCAACTCCACCGCCTTCCCTTCCTTGCCCTGCACCAGCCAAGTCCGCACCGAGAGCCCGTTTGTGCTGTGGATGAAACGGAACACATGCCCCTTGTCATCGTTCAAGGTGAACACGAACTGCTTCGTCTTCTCCGCCTTGTAAGCGAATCGCACCGTTGCATCCTTGAACGTCGCGTCATACCACATGATCGGCCCGTGATTCTTGTTCTTCTCGTACAGCTTGTCGTCCTGCGTCACCGTCGCGATGCCTTTCTCAATCTTCCACTCACCCCGATTCGCCGCCAGGTCTCGCCCCTCTTTTTTAGATGAATCAAACTTGTCCTCCACCAACGTCGCCGCATTCACGCCCAGCCCAGCGAACACCACCGCGATCATCACCACCATCTTTAATAGATTTTTCATAATATCTCCGATTAAACTCATTTCATCGCTCCACCGAAATCCCACATCATCTCTTTCCCTTTGCCAGCCGGCGCAACCTTGATCCAATCCACCTCCGTTGCACCGCCCTGCGCTGGCACATACACGCGCACATGCGCAACCTCTCCCGTGACATTCAACGCCACCGGCACCTCGCTCCACACATTCCCTGCGGGCACTTTAAACGCCACCACCTGCCCCTCGCTCACAAACGCCTCCTGTGCCGTCGTCCGCCACTGCACCTTGCCCTCGCCACCATTCGCACTGCGCATACGCATCGTCATATTCACCGCGCCCTCATACTTCAGTGTGCCCAACCGCGCATTCGCGATGAACGGCGTCCGTCCATCCGCCTCGATATGCAGCGCCCCGTCCTTCACCGACGTCTTCACCGCCTTCGGCACCCATCCTTGCAGATCATCGCCCGTGGCCGCGTTCGCCGGAGCCACCGGTTTCGCCGCATACGCCGGATTCGGCTTCGGATATGTCGCACCCGTATCTTTCAAGAACCCATCGATCAACGCATTAAGTTCCTTCACCTTCTCCGGCATTGTATCCACCAGATTCTTCGCCTCGCTGATGTCCTCACGCAGATTGTAGAGCTCATGCGTGCTCGGATTCCCGAACCACCGCAACAATTTGAAATCCCCGCTCCGCACCCACACACCACCCGCGCGATTCGCCCCCGCATGCGGATGATAATTGAAGTAAGCCTTCCGCTCCAGATTGCCCTCTTCCTTCAACACCTTCGCATAGCTCACCCCATCCATCACTTGTTGCGCCTGTTTCTTGATACCCAGCAGGTCGATCACAGTCGGATACACATCGACCGGCCCCACGACCGCTTCACTCGTGCTGCCCGGCTTGATTTTGCCCGCCCACGCCCACATCAGCGGCACACGCGTCCCGCCCTCGTAGAGTGTGCCTTTGCCATCGCGCAACGGCGTGTTCATCGTCGGCGGTTTGTCTCCCGCCCACTTGCGCCAGTCCGTCAGCAGCTCGCTCTTGTTTTTCTCCGCCTTGGCGGTCTTCGCCGTGGCTGGCACATTGCTGTGCACATTCCCGCCATTGTCCGAGTAGAAGATGACGATGGTATTGTCGGCGACACCCTGTTTCTCCAGCTCATCCACGATCCGTCCAAAACAGTCATCCACACTCTTCAGCATCGAGGCCATAATCGGATTCCCCTGTCGCCCCGTCGGATCTTTTTTCGTCGCGAAATACTTCGTGTATTCCTCCTTATGCCCCCAAGGCCCATGCACCCCGTAGCACCACAGGTTCAAGTAAAACGGCCCGCCCTTGCTGCTCTGGATGAACTTCACCGCCTCCGCCGCCTGCCGGTCCACGATATATTCCCCCTCCGGCCCATCCGTGATATTGCCCACTTTGTTACGCCCGCCCGGAACACCCTCCGCCTTCACACCATAGGGCGAGAAATACTCACCCGGCGGTCCCGGATCAGGATGGCAGTGAAACGTCACATCAAACCCCTGCTGCTCCGGCCAATGCGGTTGAGTCAGCCCCAAGTGCCACTTGCCAATGTGCGCTGTGCGATACCCCGCCGCCTTGAGCGTCTCCGCCAGCGTGATCTGCGCCGGCTCCAAGAAATTTTTGCCCTCCGGCAACAGCATCGCCTGATTCGCCGCACCGGATTCCGCGATGAACTTGTGCCCCGCCGCTTGCGGCGGCTGATGCCCCGTGGCGCTCGTGATGCCATGTCGCGCCGAATATTGCCCGCTCAAGATGCTCGCGCGTGTGGGCGAACACAGCGGCTGCGAATACGCATTCGTGAACCGCATCGCCCGCTTTGCGAACTTGTCGATGTTCGGCGTCTCATAATACTTGCTCCCATAGGCCCCCGAATCCATCCACCCCATATCGTCCACCAGGAACAAAACCACATTCGGCTGCTTGGTAGCAGCACGCACTATCGTCGGGAACACCCCCGAAAGCATCAACGCAACCACCAGGATGAGGGGCAACCCCATCGTGATCGTTCTCGTCCTCGTCGTCGTCCTCGGTTTCATCCTCCTCACTCCTTACCTTTCTTCTTCTTCCCCTTCGGCTCCTCCGCCGCCTTCGCCTTCATCATCTCCTCCAGCTTCGCCTCCTGCGCCTTCAACCACGTATCATACGCTTTCGCGCGACCCGCTGTGTATTTGTAAGTATCAAAGATCGCCCCATTCCCCAAGGCCCGCGGATCCTGCTCCGCGCGCAACATGTTCTGCATCCGATACTGCATATCCTCCATCACCGGCTGGAACGCCGTATCATTCGCCAGATTCCGCACACATTCCGGATCATCCGTCAGCCGATACAATTCATCCGGTTGCCTCTTCCCGAAACACAACTCGTAATAATATCCGCCCAAGGCCTTGATGACTTCCTTGCTCGGCCCCGGATCGCAATTCCCGAAATCCGTCTCCGGATTGCACGCCGGCCAGCGCTCCGGATGATAGTTATGCACATACAGATACTCCTTCGTGCGCAGCGCCCGCACCGGATAACCCCAATCATTCGGCCGCCCCAGATCATGCCGCTCCTTGCCCACCAGCATCACACTCCGCTCTGGCTCCACCTGCCCTGATTTGTCCGAGCGCCACAACACGTCCCGGCTTGATGCCCTTGCCCCAGCGCATCGCCAGCGGCAGATGAAACCCATCCTCATGGATCTGCCCCTTCACATACGGAAACGGCATCCCATGATCCGATGTCACGATGACCAGCGTGTTCTCAAGCTCACCCGCCGCTTCGAGCGCCTGCAACGCCTTGCCGATGTGCGCATCCGCATACTCCACCTCGATCGCGTAATCCGCCAGATCCCCCCGCACCACCGGCGTATCCGGCAGATAAGCGGGCACCTTCACATCCTCCAATTTCTTCCCCAGCCGCACGCCCGAGTTCAGTTCATACGTCCGATGCGGCTCCTGAAAGCCCATCCAGAAACTGAACGGCTTGTCCTTGGGCCGCTGCGCCAGGAACGCTTCAAAATTCATCGCGTAATCATTCTTCCCGATACCACCCGCCGGCGTCTCCGCCACCTTATGCGTATCAAAGGACGGCCCCGCCGGATTCCGCTTGAACCCCGTGCTCTTGAAATCACCCGGCCCCCAGCCCTTGCCCGTCAGCCCAACCGTATAGCCCGCCTGCTCCAGCAAATCCGGATACACCGCGAACTTGGACGGGAACAACCCGTTATGACTCACCGCCTCTTCCAGTTGCCACGTATTGCGCCCCGTCAAAATGCTCGCGCGACACGGACTGCACTTCGGATTCGACGTGAACGCATTCTTGAACAAGATACCTTCCTTCGCCACGCGATCAAAATTCGGCGTCTTCACCCAATCACACCCATACGCCCCCGCATGCTGCCACCCCCAATCATCAAAGATGATGAACAACACATTCGGCCGCGAATCCGCCGCTTGCCCTCTGCCTGGTAACATCGCCACGAAAACCAACAAGAACCAAGCGCACGCGTATTTACCGACACGCAGCAAATGTTCCCCCTCTCCTCTCAACGAGGAGAGGGCCGGGGTGAGGAGTGAGAGAGCCCGCTGTTTTCCATACCAGTTGGACTCCTGACAAGTTCCTACCTCATCCAGTTTTTTCCCCATATTCATGACTAAGCTCCTGACTAATGACGCCGGGCACGGCCTAAAGGTTTCGGTGAACTGCCGCATCATGCCCGTCCACCCCGCCACCGTCAGCAACTTTTCGGCCTCTGTTTCCTCTGTTTTCTCCTGTTCCATCTCGTTTTTCATGGTGTCATTCATACCACTCCGAACGCCCTCCCGTTATCACTCCGCTCGCTATAACACGTACAACTACACAAAATTTCGTATTTCTCACGTACCCACTCTGTCATACCCGGAGAACCGCCGGTATCCTTGCGTTCCACTACGTTCCAATACGTTCACACAAAATGTTTCCGTTCGCCCCCTTTTCTTCATTCTCGGGAGGCCGAACTTCGGCTTCTCCATTCTAAATTCTTTTTTCTCATGACCGCATCCTGCCAGATTATTTGACCCTCCGTTAGCCTTCGGTGCGCCCGGTGCGCTCCATGGAGACAAAATTTCAGAAAAAACACCGCCTCCACCAGTTGCGCCGGCCACAACCCCATGCATGACATGTCGGTATCCCGGCTGCCCCGATCGTCCTCGAACCCGCCCCGGCAGGTCGGCATGTCCCCTATTCCACTCTCCCATCGTCTTCATCTGCCCCAGGTTCTAACACGCCCAGTATGACATCCGCTGTCATACTGGATAAATTTCCCCAGATAAATATCCGCTCGCGTTAGCGAGCCAAAGATTCTTAGCGGCGGCTTTCAAGCCGCCGGTGATTTCATGGAATGCCACCGTCGCATGGCGACGGAAGACCCCGCCCGTCTTGAATGAACGTCTCATCGGCAAACCGCTGGCCTTGAACCTATATGCTTAGCACCGGGAACTCCTCACCCACTCCGCCTCACCCGAACCACAACGTGGTTCAAATCAATCAGCCCAAGGTTGCCCCGCGACAACGGAGCGGGACTACCTTGGGTAACTGTCCGTAGAATCCACTACCCGGAACGGGTTGCATCCGCTGGCCGTGGACCACCAATCATCAAATCTACGAAATCACATCCGCCACCTGGGCCAAAGCCATTATCAGAGTAGCCAACTTCCCCTCGTTTGGGATGGGTTGATAACCGAGACGCCATCTCATCGAGCATCTTCTCTCAGTCGCGCGTGCTATGGGAGATGGCTGCTTTAATCAGTGAAAGGCGTAAACGTAAGGCTCGTTTCAATTCTATCCCTACAGGATTCTGCAAGCCTCAATGCGGCGGCGTAGTGCCTTGCATTCTCAACATCACAATCCATGAGCCTTTGCAATTCATCAATCAAGGCAGGCATCTGGTCTGGATTGAACGAATCGTAGCTCACGTTGTCGAGCTGGCCCAGCAATTCCAAACCATCCTGGTATTCGTAAAGCGAAACAGGAAGGGAAACTTCATCGAGAACTTCCCTGCTCGCTTTAGCCTCTAGAATTACGCGAATCATGCCAGTCATCCTCCGGGTTTATCGTCCAGCCTTTGCATCGCGCCACCCTCCTCCCTTTCAAATTCCCCGTCAAGCCGCACCCCCTCTCGCCGTCCCGGCTCCACCTCGTAGCAGCCGAGGTAACGAGGCTCTAACCTCCCTTCTCTCGATGTTCGGCGTTCGATGTTGGATGTTCGATGTTTCTTCCTTCGTCATTGGAATTTCTTCACTGGCTACCTAAACTCCCTCCATGAACCGCCGCCATCTCAACCTGCTGTTCCTCAGCCTCTGCGTCTTCATCACTTCCGCCATCGCACAAAATACCCCTGCCCCGAAACGCCTCTTCCGCGCCGGAGCCGCCACCAGCAACATCACCCCGCACCTCGGCGTTTCTATCAATGGCAACATGCAGGATGGCAAAGCCACGCACATCCACGATGAACTCCACGCCCGTTGCCTCGCCCTCGATGATGGCCAGACGAAACTCGTCCTCGTCGTGTGCGATAGCTGCATGATCCCCCGCGAGGTCTTCGATGCCGCCAAGAAGATGGTCCACGAAGCCACCGGCCTGCCGCTGGAGAACATGATGATGTCCGCCACCCACACTCATTCCGCCCCTACCAGCGGCAGCGTTTTCCAGAGTGAGGCCGATGCGGATTACCAGAAATTCCTCGCGCACCGCATCGCCGATGGCATCCGCCGCGCCTTGAATAATCTCGAGCCCGCCCGCATCGGCTGGGCATCTGCCGAAGAGCCCAACCAAGTCTTCAACCGCCGGTGGTTTGTGAAGAATGAGGCTCTCTACAAGAACCCCTTCGGCGGTGTGGACAAGGTGAAGATGAACCCGCCGCGCGCCAGCAAGGACCTCATCGAACCCTCCGGCCCAATCGACCCCGTCGTCTCCGTCATCTCGCTCGTCGGCACCAATGGCAAACCCATCGCCCTCTACGCGAACTATTCCCTCCACTACGTCGGTGGCACCGGTGGCGGCCATATCTCAGCGGATTACTATGGCGCCTTCTGCGAACGCGTGAAGAAACTCATCACTGCTGAAAATCCTTCACCCAATTTCGTCGCCCTCCTCTCTAACGGCACCAGCGGCAATATCAATAATGTAAACTTCCGCGAACCCGCCCCCAAACGCGCCGCCTACGAACAGATCGGCATCGTCGCCGACGCCGTCGCCACCGCTTCCCTCTCCGCCGTGAAAAAGATTCAGTATCAAGATTGGGTTCCCCTCAGCGTGAAACAAAAAGAACTCGCCCTCGGCGTCCGTCGCCCCGATGCGGATGAACTCACCCGCGCCAAAGAGATCATGTCCCGCG
>JAJNBN010000170.1 GCA_021156225.1 Verrucomicrobiota bacterium
CTCCGGCAAGATGCGCAAGAACTTCATCCGCATCAGCGTCGGCGACAAAGTGAACGTGGAAATGTCCCCTTACGACATCACCAAAGCCCGCATCACCTTCCGGCATAGATAAGTTCCGTAGCCGTCCCGCATGCGGGATAAGGAGGCGGAACTAACTCTGAATTTGTCGGATCCACCTCCTCAGGTCGGCAACCACGATTCCCGCCAGCAGCCGGTTTTCCCTTTTCTTCATTCCCCATTCTCAATTCTACATTCCCCGAAGCGCGCCTTCCCGTCTGATCCGTTTTATGTTTCCTACGCGATTGCCTCCTGTCCTGCGGTACTGTAGCAACCAGTCCACCCTCACCGGACCAAACCCTCGCCAGCCACTCCAAAACCTCCGTCATTACAACGAAGGGAGACTGTCTGAAAAGATGGGTTGAGGTCGGCTGCGCAGGTGGGATGCCGAACTTCGGCAAACCGGATGGAGCTAGGCGTGGCGAGGGAGCATATCCAATAAAAGATACGTGACCGAGCCACTGGGAAGCCGAACTTCGGCCAACGCACCAGCCGGCTTCCACCAGCAGACGGCCTCAAGACAGCTTTTCAGCCAGTCTCAGGAACTATGTCAAAGAACAATGAAACCACCCGACCCCAGTGAAGCATCGTTTCCTCCCTCCCTACGATTGAGAGTTCAAATTCAGCGCACGTCCAAAGCCCGGCCGGTTCCGCAGTGGCTACTAAGGATTCCCCGGTCTCATCTAACCTAGACGACCGACGTCCCCTTCACCCTCCGGCTTACGGACCCTGATCCATACGCCCGATACACCCACATATCCTGACTACCAGAGACGCGCTTCTTATCCTCCTTCTCCCCTCGCAGGGGAGAAGGATTGAGGATGAGGGGTGCCAGTGTTTTTCGCACTTCGCCCCTCTCACCTCGCCTGTCCCTTAATGGTTCCATAAGGACCGTCACCTCCCCGCCAACGCAGGACATAACAATTCATAACATCGATATGTTTGATGACTTGGGATTTCCAGTGGCTGCCTACCGCTCCGATTGAGCGCCAATCACTGTTTCACCCGTCCTTTACCAGCAGCGAGCTGCCAGCACTGAAATTAGTCTCATATTTTCCGCAATTCCGCCATCACTTTTCGCTAAAATTTTCATTGAAAACCGAACCAACTTATTCCCAATAACTTCCAAAAAACACAACTTACGTAACTTGTATTTTTCATTTTCCTTTTAGCCGCCATTCCGTTCGAGTAATTCGCGTTTTTCGCGGTCAACGCACTGCTTTTCCTCTACATCCTTTCTCATCCGAATCTTAAACAAAAAACTGCCATCTCGCCCGCCCGCTTGACCTTTCATTCCCATCCCGGCAATTTCTCCTCAATGAGATTTCCCGTTTCCACCCATTATTCGCTCTCACGGAAAACTTTCCTTCGGCAATCCTAGCCAGGTGTCATCACGCGCTATGAGTTTCAATTTCACACCGCGCATGAAGAAGCTCCTTAGCATGACCGGGCTAGGGTTATTCTTCCTGTTTATCTTGCTTATCGTTCCTTTGAATTTTGGCGGCATCCTTCTGATTTTAGTCATGAGCTGCATGTTTCTACGAACCGCTTTCAAGAAAAGTCCGTGGTGGAAAGGTTATTGAGAGCACACCCAAACCATTAACGAACCTTTCACTCAACTTACTACTGCAGCAGAAACGCCTCCCCCATCTATGTTCGGACTCTTCAAAAAGAAACCGGAACCACCGCAACCCGATGCCTCGCTCATCGTCCCGCGCATCAAACACACGGACTTTCTGGCCGCCTTGCGTGAAATCGGCACCGGCCCCGACGATACCCCCGTCACCGAACCACTCGTCGGCGATCTGATCATCACCTACGCGTTCGATCTGCCGGAATCTTTCCAGATGGTTTGCCCCCATGACTGCCAGCGCCTGGGCATCGGCCCTGAGCAAATCCGCACCATCGCTGTCACCAATCTCAAACGCCAACTCGGCAACATCGGACGTCAGGGCGAGCCCCCACTGCTGCAAATGGTCGTTGGTGGCAATCTGGAAGCATGCCTTCTCCTCGTTGACGACATCTGGCAATCCTTGGCTGGCAAAATCCCGCCCGAGATCGTCGTGGGCGTGCCCACCCGGGACATCCTCTTCCTCACCACCACCGCCTCAACTAAAGGCGGTTTGCAAATGCTGCGCGACGCCGTCAAAGAAGCCCATGCCAGCGAAACCACTCACGCCCTGACCCAGCAACTCCTCGTCCGGCGAAACGAGCGCTGGGAAGTCTTCACTGAAACCACCTGACCAAGGCGCGTCCTCAAACTTTCAGCAAAAGGAACGGAGGGCCAAAGGCCCGGCCTTATATCAGCCTTGGGCAACGCCCAAGGTCAAAGATTCGCAGCAAGATCAAGGGCTGAATGCCCGATTCATGCACCGAAACCATTTCCCAACGAGCCAAAAACTGTCCCCACCATCACTCCATCCCCCGCCAAATCCCGAAGGGATTATAGAAAGTAGCCGGAGGTCGAGGAGCGCAGTGACGACACCTCCGGTCACCGTCTACCCATAGGAGGTTGATCAGCTTTTGACCGGATAAAAACTCGTAAAACGCCATTGTATTGTGAAACTCTGAATAACCCTTGAAAAATCCTCTTCCAACTGACGCTATATTCGAGCTCGTTAAGTCGGAGCAACATCGCGAAGCTTTGCTCTTGATTGATGACCTGCTCGTAAAATCCCCCGCGAACCCATGGTTGTGGAGATATCGCGCTTACGTTCACTCGATGGCGGGAGACTGCGAGACCGCTTTGGACGAAATGAGCAAAGCGATATCCTTAGACACTGAGGAACCAGATTTTTATTTCACCCGTGGCCGGATCCTATTTGGACTTGAGCGGTTCAAGGACGCAGTGATTGACTTCACAAAAGTCATTGCGACGGGTTTGGCTGATAAAAACGGCTATTATCTGGAAGCTGCCTATCTTCATAGAGCAGATGCTTACATCCGGTTGGGCGACTTCAAACAGGCCAAGGCAGATTGCCTTTACATAAAGGACAAGACTCGACTCTGGACCGATTGCTTAAGAACGAAAGCTGATCTGTTAAACGAATGTGAGTAAACTGTTGGGTTGCGTTTTTGGACAACCGAATCTCTCACACCCACAACTTCCCCGGCCCGCCACCCAGATCTGCCGGCACCCGCATCTCAAATTCTGGCACTTTGAACAAAACCGGCTTCCCTGCCTTATCAATCCCCTGATACGCCCCCTCGACCGTAGTTAACCGGCTTGTCACCATGTGGGATATCTTGTGATAGAAAGCCTCCCAAGATTTGATGAAAATAAATCGCTTGAAATCGAATTCCTCCTCCACCACCGCCAATCCGTTCTCACTGTCTCTAAAAAACCATTTACAGCGTTGAATGGTAAGCGCCTCGTCAAAATGATTGTGCAGCTCAAACAGGCAAAGAAACGGATACTGCCCCGCAGTCAGCTCTGAAGCCGACGGAGTGTAGAAGGCATAACACACTCTGGCCTGCATCACTCGCGCAGGCGCAAGATGGATTGATTTAGGCGGCATCGCTTGAAGTTAGATTTCCACAACCCCTCGCTCTGAGCAATCAAGAACCGGGCCGCAACAGCCAAACCCTCACGCCCACATCTTCCCTGGCCCGCCACCCAGATCTACCGGCACTCGCATCTCAAACTTCGGTATCCGCACCACCACCGCATTTCCCTCTTCATCCTGTCCCAGATAGGCACCCTCGGCCGCCGCATATTTGCCCGCCATCAGATGAAAGCTGTTGTAGGAAAAATTATCACCCGGAATGATCGTCGGCGTCTGCCCCACCACTCCATCGCCTTCCACGATCACCATGTCATTCGTATCATCCTTGATCACCCATTTGCGCCGCTGGATGGTCACCACGCGCTGGCTGTCGTTATGGATGGTGACGAAATAGACGAAGCAATGCGGCCGGTCCGGCGGCGCCGAAGGATGCTGGGTGTAAACCACCTTATCCACAGTGACACGCAAACCCGGTAATTCTTTAGGCGTTAAGGAAGACATCTTGATTCGTTGCCCGACACCTTGCCGAATCATCGTCCAAAGAACAATCCCCATTCCCAGTTACGTATCACGCATCACGTATTATTATCCTGTTCAACTTGTAAATTCTGTCAAAAAATCCCACCCTCTCCCCATGCAAATCCAGTTCCTCGGGGCCGCCCGCACCACCACCGGCTCGCAGTTTCTTTTGGATGTGAACGGACAACGCATCCTCCTGGAATGCGGCCTCTTCCAAGGCCACCGCGACGAGATGACCTCGCGCAACTGCTGCTTTCAATTCGATCCCACGAAGATCGATTGCGCCATCCTCAGCCACGCCCACATCGATCACTGCGGCAATTTTCCGAACCTCTGCAAGCAAGGCTTTCGTGGGAACATCTACTGCACCTTCGCCACGCGCGATCTCGCCAGCATCATGCTCGCGGACTCCGCCAAGATCCAGCAGGCCGATGCCCAATACGTCTCCAAGAAGCGCGCCAAGCAAGGCAAGCCGCCGGTGGAACCGCTCTATTCCATCGAGGACGCAGAGATGGTCGCGCACCAGTTCGTCGCCTTCGGCTACGATCGCCCCATGCTCATCGCGGATGGCGTGACGCTGACCTTCAAAGACGCCGGCCACATCCTTGGTTCCGCCCAAGTCGTGCTGGATGTCCGCGAGAACGGCCGCAAATACCGTTACCTCTTCTCCGGCGACGTTGGCCGTGGCAATGACGACATCCTCCGCGACCCCGCCCCCGTGGAGAACGTGGACTTCCTCCAGATCGAGAGCACCTACGGCAACCGCGATCACGTGGCCAAATCCGGCAGTTACGAGAAAGTGCTCGAACTGGTTAAAGATACCATCGCCCGGAACGGCAAGATCATCATCCCCGCTTTCTCCGTCGGCCGCACCCAAGACATCGTCTACGCGCTCAACCAGCTCCATGAAGCCGGCCAGCTACCTCACATCCCCATCTTCGTGGACAGCCCGCTCAGCGTGAACGCCACCGAGATTTACCGTCTCCATCCCGAATGCTTCAACCAGAAGACGTACGAGTTCCTGCGCACGAAGAACAATCCGTTCGGCATGGAAAATCTCACCTACATCCGGGAGATGGCCCAGTCCATGAAATTGAACGACCTCAAGGAACCGGCCATCATCATCAGCGCCTCCGGAATGTGCGAGGCCGGCCGTGTGCGCCATCATCTGAAGAATCATATCAGCGACCCCAGTACCACCGTCCTTTTCATCGGCTATTGCGCCGATCATACCTTGGGCGCGGCGATCCGCTCCGGCCGCAATCCCGTGAACATCTTCGGCGAACCCCATCGGGTGAACGCCAAGATCGCCGCCGTGGATTCCTTCTCCGGTCATGCGGACCGGAATGAATTGAAGAACTACGTCCAGAAAATCACCGGTGACATAAAGAAAATCTTCATCGTCCACGGCGAGGAAGAGCAGTCCCTACCCTTCGCCGATACGTTGAAGCAGATGAAGCCCGGCGCAGAAATCGTCGTGCCGGAGCATGGGCAGAAGGAAATGATTTGAGCGAATCCATAAAACTTCTTCATCTCGAAAAAGAAAAAGCCCGCGAACAAAACGTTCGCGGGCTTTCGAATTAAATAAGCCGGAGACTACTTCATCAGCGCTTCCGCCGCTTCCACCATCTTGTCCGCGGTCAGGCCGTGCTTCACGTAGAGCTCTTCCGCGAGGTAGGCGGATTGGCCGAATTCGCCATGGATGCCCAGCGTCTTCACGCGATGCGCGATGCCTGCGTTCGACAAGGCGTGCGAGACTTGCGCGCCCATGCCACAGACGATCTGGTGATCTTCGATGGTGACCAGGCGGCCATTCGCGGCCTTCACCGCAGCACCGATGGTCTCGAGGTCCACGAGGTTCACGAACGGGTTGTTGATGACCGTGGCGTTGATGCCCTTGGCCTTCAATTTCTTCGCTGCTTCAATCGCCTTGTTCAGCAACGGACCGCAGCCGATGAGCACCACGTCGTTACCTTGGGAGATGACTTGCGCCTTGCCCCATTGATACTTCGAGCCTTCCACCCAATAGAGCGGATAGTTCTCGCGACCCACGAAGAAGATGGCGGATTCGCCGTCTTTGCCGGCGGAACGGGCGTCCGCGATGTTCTTGATGGCCGCATACATCAGGGCTTCCGCTTCGTCCGAGCAGGACGGCGCGATGACCACGGTGTGCGGGATGGCGGAGACAGCGGCGAAGTACGTCGTGGCCTGGTGCGAAGCACCATCCGCAGCATCTTGGAAACCGACGTGCGAGAACATCGCGATGACCGGGGACTGCGACAGCGCGGCCATGGTCAAAGGCAGGTTGCCCTTCGTCACACCAAACTGGCCGAACGTATCCACGATGGGGATGAAACCGAGCTTGGAGAAGCCCGCGCCCACGCTCACCATGTTCGCCTCGGCGATACCCACTTCCACGAAGCGTTCCGGGAACGTCTTCTGGAACGGTGCGATGCCAGTGGAACCCTGCACGTCGCAGGAGACAGAATAGACCGGGTAACCATCCACCGCAGCCTTGATGGCGGCCTTGGCCAGCCCCGCTTGGATCTTGTCTTTCTTCACGGAAGGAGTGGCCGGAGCCGGATTCGCCGCAGCAGCTTCTGCCTTGGCCTTCTTGGCCGCTTCAGCCTTTTCCCAATCCGCACGGAGCGTCTTGCCCCAGCTCGCGAGATCATCCGGAGCCAGCGCGCCGGTATAGAGTTCCGTCAACCAGTCACCGATCTTCTCGCCGTTGGCGAGCGGGAAGCCGTGACCACCGGCGGAGTTTTCCACCGTGGACTTGATGCCAAAGCCTTTGACCGTCTTCAGCCACAAGCACACGGGCTGATTCGGATTCGCCTTCGCTTCCGCGACGGCTTTTTCCAAGGCGTTGAACACGATTTGCAGATCGTTGCCTTCCGCCACCTTGATGACTTTCCAGCCGAGGTCGTCCATCGCCTCAAAGGTCGGCTGCATGGAGAAAGAGTCCTTTGAGATACGACCAGAGAGCTTCGTGTCGTTATCCGAGATGACCATGACGAACGGGTTCACCTTGCCCTTGGCGGCGAGACCGGGGATGGCGGCGAACGCTTCCTTCGCTTCACCTTCCATGGAAGCACCGTCGGACACGGTGATGAGCGTGACGCGGTCGTT
>JAJNBN010000171.1 GCA_021156225.1 Verrucomicrobiota bacterium
CAGATAGGGTGGTTCCGTCACCTTGAAATCATTGAAGACCTTGAGCGTCTTGGGCTTCTTGATGAACTCCTTCACGATGAACAGGTCGATGCTGCTGTCCAAGTCCGCCTGGAATCGTTGCTGCCCAAAATCAGCGCTGCCCGTAATGCGCAGTTCACCTTCTGGCCGGACGAGATGCAGGTTCGTCACGGAGATCACGCCATTGGTGAAGGCGAAGTCGGTTTTCAGAGAACGGATGGACAGCTCCTGATACGTCACCGGCCCCACGCTTACCCCACCGGCTACCCAGGTGCGCTCCATCAGGATTTCGTTCCAGTTCGTCGCCTTGCCCGTCCACGGCGGCAATTCCATGCGCCCCTCCAGGTGCAACTTCGGTGCCCTGTCCCACTTGATATCCCCCAGCCATTGTTGGGTGTTGGTGGACATCAGGTGGGCGAGCCGTTGGGCATCCACATCGGTTTCCAGACGGGTCCATAGTTTGCGGTCCGTCACATCCAGCTTGAGCGCTACATCGGCGTCGCCACCAGCCAGGGCGCTTTCCAACGACGTGACTTCCAACAACGGCGCAGTCCAGTGCCCGGAAGTGGCCAGCGAAGGGAAACGCAACTGCCAGGCACGAAGGTTCTCCGTCTGCAGCTTCCACTGGATGGCGTAAGGGGCCAGCTTCGCCCAGAAGCCCCAGGACGCATTTGTTTTTACGGGTGCGTTCGTCAGTGAAAATTCACCGGAGAGTTTAAGCTTACGCGCCGAGGCCCATTCGGATTTCGGCTGGTCCAGCGTGAGCTGCAGTGACCGGATGCGCGGGATGGGATTCGTGAGCGAGTAGATCACGTGCGCATCCAGTTGTGCGCCCGCCGCCTGCGCCCATTCGCTCCGCACCGCCTGCGAGTTCAGCTTGAACTGCGTGTCGAGTTCGGACGGGGCATTGGTCTGCCGGATGGTCACGCCACTGAGGTTCAACTGCTGGGCGATCAACTGGCCGTAGGGCAACTGGAGTCCGCTCAAGGCAAGGTCCCAGTCCGCGCGGAACGGCGCGGGGTTGGTTATCCCATGCTCCAGCCGCACATGCAGCTTGGCCTGTCGAACCACCCCCCATGGCGTGTGCCCTTGGTCAAAGCGCAGATTTAACTCCGCTTGAAAAAGCCCATTGCTCATCTCCCTTGAATTCAGCGGCGTCGTCAGCTTGAGATTCTCCCAACTGCCCCACGGCGTCATGGCGGACTTCGCCTCCAGGTTCGCCTCGGCATAAAATGAAGTGGGGTCGAGGGCATCACCGCGCAAGACCAGGTACAGCTCCGGCGGCGTCTCGAACTGCATGCGGTTCATCGCCTCCGAGACCAACCGCAATTGCCGCCGCCAGGCATCCGGGTCTTTCGGCTTCTTGGGGTCTCCATCGCCGGTCTTGGGCTTGCGCTCCTTGCGGGCCAGATCGCCCAGTTTGGATGCATTGGAGATGCTGCCGCTCAGGTTCAGATTCACCCCCAGCGTGTTGGCTTTGAAGTGCATCAGCTCCCACTCGTCATTGGGCAACAGATGGATCTCCGTGGAAACCTTCTCCACTTTCAGGAGTTGGGGCGGCTGGTTGGTTTCGTTTACCGCCAGTTCCATGCGGCCATCGTTCAGGACCAAGACCCGAGGAACGAACTTGAAACGCTTCAGCGCGATATCATCCAACTGCACCACCAGTTCCCGCGCCTCAAACTGCACGCCGCCCGACTGGTTCGTTTCCCCAAGGATGACGCCCTGGGCCACGATGCCCCGCGTCCAGTCCCAGCGAAGTCTTTTGAAATGAAGCTCGATGCCGCGTTCCCGCAACCCGGCCAGGATGGGTCCCTGCACGGTCTCCGGCACCCCCACACGCGTCAGGTGGATCACCAGGCAAACGACGAACAGCACCAGCAAAAAGAACCCGATGCGGCACCAGCGGAAACACATCCGGCAGTTCCGCCAGAAACGGCTCTGGACACGTGCGGCCATATCATTTCGAACCCGGCAGCCGGGGTGCGTTCAGATAGGTGGCGATATATTCGTGCAGGACCTGCGGCATTTCAAACACCACCGGTTCACCGTTCAGGACGATCGCGGCGTAAGCGTTGCGCGTGGGCGTGAGATTGCCGATGCGCAGCATCAATTTCTCTTCCGGGCCCCCGTTGCGTTGCAAGGTTAGCGTGATGCCATGAGACTGGGTGTTCACGCCATATTTCCCTGCCGCCGCCGGACCGCGCTCGATCCAGCGGACCGCCTGCATCTCGCCCAGCCGGTGGACGGTTTCTTCCACCGCGAACGGATTGACCATCCCCTGAAAACCTTCGCCCAGGGACCAGATGCTCTTGGCATTTCGCACCAGCTCCTGCTTGCGTCCCTCCTGTTCGATGCTGATGCGTTTGACGTCATTCGTATTGAATTTCCAGACCCGCCGGTCGCGCAGATGAAAGAGCGTCCGAGGCAGCTTGCGGGCGACCCCGTCCAGCAGACTGTAAGCCGATGATTCATCCACCCGCCGCGCGAATATCTTGATGCCTTCGACTTTGCCCAGTTCAAGTTGCGCGATGATGGCGTTGGTCCCGGCCGTTGCCGCATTCGTGCCACCCGCGGACAAGGTGTAGCTGTGTGCGGGAACGGCCAGTCCGTAATCCTTCCAATCGGTCACGTTGTCCTTCTCGAAGTCGAGCACGTCCAAGTTGTTCAGGTTCATCAGCATCTCGTTCACCAGCACCGTATCGACCACGAAATTCGTCTCATCCAGTACCATCCACATCCCGTTCGTCTGCCGTTGCAGCCGGAAACGCTCGTCGCTTTGCACTTCGATCAGGTCCGGCACACTCGGGGCAAAAGTCAGCAACCGGCGTTCCCGGAAATCCAGCCATTGGCTGCGCAACGTCTCCACCCATGGTTCTTGCCGCACCACGACGAGATTCGTGTGGCTGGAACGCAGCGCGAGGATGTCTTGCTGATCCTTGAGCGGCAGGCCGAACTGCAGACCGAAGACATGATTCGTCCCCTGACCCAACAGCAGTTCCAGTTCGGGCGGTTTGAAACCGAACTTCTCCAGTTCCGTGGCCAGCGGATTATCGGTGGCGAAAAATTTCACGTCCCAGTCGCGCCATTGCTGGATCATGTCTTTGATCCGCACATTGTCGGCCCGCGCGGTGATGGGTTTGGTGATGCGCCACATCTGGTTGGTATCATCCCGTTGGAATTCCGTGACCCGGTTGCCGGCATGGATCTCGATGCGGTTAAAGACCATGCCGCCCGGCATCAGGAAACGGTCACGCCACGAGGCGGAAGTAGGGGGCAGCAGATTGCCGATCTTCGCATCCACCAGATACGCCACGATCTCATCACCCAACTGCACGTAACGCTGGCCACCAACGGGCGTTTCATTGCCGATCTTCACCTCGATGCGCTCGTTGTTCTGGACCAGGGTGAATTGGGCTCGCGGCGGTTGCAGGCCGTAGTCGGCGAGGCCGTGCGGCGACTTCGCCAGTTCCGTCGCCGGGATGGTGGTGGTGTAATTCAGTTCCGCACACGCATCGAGGAAGTTCTTTGCCTGCGGTTGCCAGGCCGGATAAACGACCGGCGCGATCATCCTCCAAGTGCTGTTCGTACGCTCCAAGGTGACAGAGTTCGTGCCCACTTGGACTTCGATGCGGGAAACCAGCCCCTGTTGCAATTTATTCAACAACCGGTGCTGGACCGGACCCGCCGGGGGACCGCTCTGGCCTCGTTCGAAGAAATAGATAAACGCAAAGAGCGCGACCGCCGTCGCCACTATGCTCCATGTGTTTTTGGTGTTCATCAGTTCCGTTTTTCCATCTACTGCTGCCGTCGCATCCAGACCAGCAGGCCAAAGATAAAGACCCCGCCGGGCATCGCCCCCAGCATGATCCACCGCAGGAACAGCATCTGCGAATCGTTGACGGACAATTGATACTCGGTAAAGGCCCGCGGCCCGATGGAGCCGAGCAGGAAGGAGCGGTCCAGCAGCCAGTTGATGGATTGCCGCGCGAACTCTTCGTTGCCCGGCAGGATCATGAACTGGTTGTTCAGCATGCCTGAATCACCCGCCACCACCATGCGCGTGGCACCGCGTTGCAAGGCCACATTCCGCAACCCGCCCTTCTCCACCGCTACCGCCAGGGACAGAACACCTTTGCGGTCTTGCTCACTCGGATAGGGCGCTACCACACCGGGACGGAAATCCGTGCGGGCTTCGCCCGATGGTCCCGTGGTCAGCAACTCCGTCACCTGCGCGGAATCCGCCTGCGCTTTGCCCGGCAGACGGCCCACGGAACGCGGGTAGAACATATAGATACGGTCCTTTGATTGCGTGATCGGATGCGAGCCGGTGTTCTCGATCATCAGGACGTTGCTCTCCTGCATGTTGGGCTTGTCAAACACCACATCCTTGCCCAAGGCCACTCCCCACTTGTCCATCAACTGTTCCCAGCCCGGTTGCGAACGGATGTTCAGCAGCAGCAAAAGGCGTCCACCCGTGCCCAGATAGCGGTGAATGCGTTCGAGCTCGGAAGTGAGCGGTTCATGACGCGGACCGGCGATGACGAGCAGATCGCAATCCGCTGGCACCTCCAGATCGACGGACCGCTGCAGGTCCAGCGGCTTCATCTTCACGTTGTTGTTCTCCAGCAGCTCGGCAAACTTCTGATAACCATGCTCCGTATCCTTCTGGGGATCATGCTCGTCATGGCCCACCAGATAATAGGCGATGTAAGGCTTGGCGCTGCTGACCGCGAGCAGCTTGGAAGTGAAGAACAGCTCCCCTTTGAACGCCTTGCGCTTCACCTCATTACTCTGCCCTTTCATCAACGCGCTCATGTCCAATTCCGACAACTGCCCCTGGCTCACGAAGTCCGACCGGTCGTTGGCGGCAAAAATGACAAGGTCCTTGCTGCCCTGCGAGAGCTTGTATTTGGCGATGATCTCGGTCGCCCCCGCCGGGTCGTTTGCATAGTTCACTGCCCTCACTTTTATATGCGGGCTCAGCGCGGCATACTCTTTGAGCATGGACCGCACATACGGATAGAGCGGCTCTTCCGGATTGAAATAGATGATGACCTGGACATCGTTCGTCAGGGATTTGATGACCTGCAACGTGGTCGGCGTGAGCTGGCCTTCACCCGATTTGCTCACATCATGGCGGATGAAGTGCCGCAAGGAGAGATAGTTCACCATCACCAGAATGGCCGTCACCGCCACGATGGCCAGCAGCACATGAAAGCCGATGAACCAACGGCGGCCGGTGGAAAAACTGGGTGCTGAATGGGACGGTTCCATGCTCATTTCCACCGCCTGCTTTCCACGACCTTGAGGGTGAGATAAAGGAACAGCGCCGTCAGGCTGACGTAAAAGGTGATGTGCCGCGTATCGACCACTCCGCGCACGAAATCCAGCATGTGGTCGAACATGGAGACGTGCGAGGCCACTTTGGACAGCCAGGTGTCGCCCAAGGGGATCATCTTAGAAACGAAACTCAGGAAGAAGAGGCACAAGCCCATGCCGAACGCGTTCATGGCCGCCAGGATCTGGTTCCGCGTAAGCGAGGAAGCGAAGATGCCCATGGACATGTACAGGCAGCCCAACAGGAATATTCCGAGAAACGTCGTGGACAAGGGTCCCGTGGCCACGGCCTCAGGAGCGGCGGAGTTCCGCTTGATGATCAGCGGGTAGGCCAGTAACGGCAACCAGGTGATCAGGAAGAAGATCAGATTACCGGTGAACTTGGCCAGGACGACTTCCAGATCGCTCACCGGCGTGGTCATCAACGTCTCGTAGGTTCCGCTGGCGCGTTCCAGCGCGAAGCTGCGCATGGTGATCACCGGTGCCGCCAGCAACACGATGAGCCAGAAGAAAGCCGTCTCGTAAAAAAGCTCCACAATGGGAACCGCCGCCGGTGTCGCATTCAGCGACTCCAACATCAACACCATGCTGAAGCCGAACAGGAAAAGCACACCCGCCATCACGGCATAGCCTGTCAGGGAGACGAAGAAGGCGCCCAGTTCACGGCGCACGAGAGTCACAAACGTTTGCACGTTAGAAACCCTCCTCTTCTTTATCCGTCCGCGTGATGCGCACGAAGATGTCTTCCAGCGAATGCCGGTTGCGCGTCAGTTCGCGCAGCTTCCAGCCTTTGCGGTTCACCGTATCGAACACCACCTGCCGCAAGTCCACGCCTTCCCGCCCCGTCAGGGAGCAGCGCAGGAAATCACCTTCCGAAGGGGCGATGTCAAAATATTCAACCTCAGGCAATTGTTCCCAGCACAGCTTCAGCTCTGCCTCCGGCGCCGCGATCTCCGCCACCACCTGGCTCTCCTGGCCCACCAGTTTCCGCAAATTATCCGGGGTGTCCGACGCCATGATGCGACCATTCCGGATGATCACCACCCGGTTACAGATCATCTCCACCTCCGGCAGGATGTGGGTGGAGATGAGAATCGTATGCTTCCCCGCGAGACTCTTGATAAGCTGGCGCACGGAGCGGATCTGATGCGGGTCCAGCCCGATGGTCGGCTCATCCAAAATGATCAGGTCCGGCTCGTGAACCAGGGAATCCGCGAGGCCCACCCGTTGCCGATAACCTTTGGACAAGGTGCCGATGACCTTCGAGGCCACGTCTTGCAGGGAACATTGCTCCGTCACCACGTCCACGCGTTCGCGGCTGCGTGCCCGGGAGAGGCCTTTCAAGCGCGCACGGAATTTCAGGTACTCCCGCACCCGCATGTCCGTATGGAGTGGATTGTTCTCCGGCATGTAGCCGATCCGGCTCCGGACCTCATCCGCCCGGGTGAAGATGTCATGACCGGCAACCTTGGCCGAACCGGAAGTGGCCGCCATGAAGCAAGACAGGATGCGCATAGTCGTGCTCTTCCCGGCCCCGTTGGGACCGAGGAACCCGGCGATCTCACCTTTGCGCACGTTGAAGCTCAACCCGTCGATCGCGGTATGCCCGGCATAACGCTTCGTCAGGTTTTCGACTTCAATCATCCAATCGTCACTCATGCAAACTGTCGTGTGCTCCCATTCTTGCTGGGTTCGCGCCCCTCACCAAATGAAAAATGCCTATCGCAGGACGATTTCCAGCGTCCCCTTCCGGATATCCCCGTTCCGAAAAATCATGCCCGAGTTGAATCCCACCTTATCCCCTTTGGCCTTCCCGTGCAGCAGGCGGGCCAGTTTGACCATG
>JAJNBN010000172.1 GCA_021156225.1 Verrucomicrobiota bacterium
GGGTGAAAAGGCGAGTGAACCTGTGCTGGTAGATGTGGTGACCGGTTCACGTCTGTGGGAACGCGAATTCGGAGTGCCGACGGGGAAGGGTACGGAACCGGACTTGCGCAAGTATCAGATCCTCCAGACCCGGCACATGGACGTGAGCCATTTGTATATCAAAGTGACTGATACTTACGGCACCAAGGTGCACGGACTTAGGCATCTGGGGCAGATGGTCATCGCCTACAAGCCGGAGCAGCAGACGGACCGGAACAATCGTCTGCATGTGTTGCACCGATCAGGCCGGGCATCGTTCACCTACTCGATGGTGGATTATGATGGCCGGGTGCTGCTGCGCCAGCGCTATGAGCAAGAAGGTGAGCCGCCCCGCTTGCGGCCCACAGAAGCTGGTGAAATATTAGTAAGCGGTGGAGTCAGAACCAAATCACCAACGGACATTGATCCGCTGGCTGACGAACAGGAAACGAAGAAACAAACGCCATGAGTTTTTTAGCTGTGCCGATCCGGGTTACGTGGGCTTTCATTTTATTGGTGGGGGTCACGGCATCCGCTTCCGCGCAGACGAATCAACCTCCCATAAAAACGGAGATCATCCGGCTCAAAAATGGCGATCGGGTGACGGGTGTGGTGATCAAAGAGGACGAGACTTCCGTTCATCTGAACACGAAGTGGAGTTCCAGTGTCATCCTGCCCAAGGTGGAGATCGAGAAACGGGAGCTGGAAACGCCCGTGAAGGAACCGGTCAAAGCCCTCCCCGTGGCCACAGTGATCGACCCTCTGCCAGCTCCGCCACCGGCTTCCGCTCCGGGCACCCCAGCCGCTCCGACCAAACCCAAGGGCACCTGGAAGGCGAATCTGCAATTAGGAGCAGACCTGCGGGAAAGCACTGTCAGCAGCTATATGTATTCGGCCAGCGCCAAGGTGACCTATGCCCGGGGCAACTGGCACAACTCGGCAGACTGGCGCTATTCCTACGGCAAGAGCGGCAACACACTTTCTGCCGACCGCATGGATGGTACACTCAAATCAGATCTGGATCTCGGGAAGGACCGCAAATGGTTCGTCTATGCCTTGGGTGGCGCGGGATACGATGAGGTGCGCAAGATCGACTATCAATATGAGTTTGGTCCCGGCTTGGGCCGTCATCTTCTGATCAGGACAAACATGGCTCTGAACGGGGAAGTGGGCTTGAGCTTTCAGGAGCAAAATTTCAACAACGCCTCTCGCCGGAGTGATTTGCGTCTGCGCGTCGCTGAAGATTATTTCTGGCGGATCACGCCCAAGGTGAAACTGGAGCAGAAAGCCGAGATACAGCCGGCCTTTGATGATTTCGCCGACTACCGGATCCGGTTTGAGACCGGCATCAGTTACGCTCTTTTTAACAACGTTTCGTGGAACGTTTCCGTGATCGATATCTACGACAGCCAGCCGGCGGTCGGTGTTTCCAACAATGACCTGCAGGTGAGATCAGGCGTGGGCATCAGTTTTTGAGCGGGCCTTGTGGCCTACTCAAAAAGTTCTTTCAGATTCCTGACGCGTGCTTCCACTTCCTTTTTATAGGCCATCGCTCGGTTCAGGGACGTTTGCTCGGTCTGGCCGATGAACGGGTCCAGTTCGACCCGGATGGCCACCATCGGATCGCCATTGCGGTCATGCACCGGCATGGTCACCTTGACAATGTCCTTGCCGTTAAAAAGCATCGGAGTATTCGCACTGATGGCGGTGCTGGCAACGGAACGGTCTTCTTCCACTTCGGCGGCGGAGAGTTCTTTGGTGCTGGCCAGCAGAACGACATTGGTGCTGCCTACTTTGGGCCCATAAATCTTAACCGCCAAGGTGCGGGGGAAACGTTCTTTAAGGCTGTTGACGATCTTTTGGGCGAAAATCTCGCGCGGCGTATAGGTGACCTTGGCATCGGTAAAGTAGGAGACGGAATCTGATTTGGTCCAGAAACCGACTTTGCCATTGTTAAAAGAATTGTCAGTCAGGTCCGGGATCACCTGCTTGCCATTAAGAAAACAACGGATTTTGTTGGCTTCGCATTGCACGGACATCTCCTGCCAGACACCCGACGGTATCTGGATCTCCGGGCCGATGGGCGGCTGGCGCAGACCATCGACGACCTTGTAAAAGCGGAAGGTATTGCCCAGACCGCTGGCGCGCAGCACGTAGAAGTTATGCTGGTCCTGTACTCGGAAAACGAGCCCCGCCATGCGCTCCTTGCTTCCCGAGACGAGCTTGAACTTGGTGGTAAACGTAAAATCTGCAAAGGCGTCGCCTTCGTGCAGCAGGATCGGGAAACGCTCGTCCGTTCCGTCGGTGGAGGTTTGAGCCAGTACTGCCGCCTTGGTGGTGGAATTGCCTTTGGGCGTCAGTGGCGCAAATTCCGTCGGCGCATCATCCACCATGACCTGCCACACCGGGGCGGGACCTTTGCCGATCAAAGTGGACTTGAACCCCTCCGGTGTTTTGCCGGTGGGTGTCTTGCTGAAATCAAAAGCGACTTCCGCCGCTCCGGCGTTGAGGCTCAGGAGCAGGCTGGCGGCCAAAAGGCAAATTCCGCGTAACATGGTGGGCAAGGTTAGCAAAGAGACGTCCGGGCTCAAGGTTTAGTGTAAAACAAAAAGGGGAGACGCGTTAGCGTCTCCCCTTTATTCGAAAAATAAGCGTCTAGTAGAGCATGTCGGCCACGGTGCGGCCAGCCGGGATGAACGGCAGCACGTGTTCCGAATACGGCGTGACGATGTCCAGCACGTAAGGCGTCTTCGCATCCAGCATGCGCTGGATGGCGGCCTTCAGGTCCTTGCGATACAGCACGCGTTCGCACGGCACGTTGAAGCTCGTGCAGACCTTCACGTAGTCAGGATAGACCTGCGCGCGGTTCTCGGGATTGCCCAGGTAGGTATGGCCGCGGTTGCCGCCGAAGAAGTTATCTTCCCACTGCACCACCATGCCCAAGTGCTGGTTGTTCAAGATCATCGCTTTGGCGGCAATCTTCTCGACGTTCGCCGTGGCGAGCTCCTGGATGTTCATCAGGAAGGAGCCGTCGCCATCGATATCGACGACGTGCTTGTCCGGGCAGGCCACTTTCGCGCCCAAGGCAGCGGGGAAGCCGTAACCCATCGAGCCGAGACCGGCGCTGGTGATGAACTGGCGCGGGAACTTATACTTGTACCATTGACCAGACCACATCTGGTGCTGGCCCACGCCCGTGGTGATGATCGCTTCACCCTTCGTCAGCTCATAGAGCATCTCGATGGCCATCTGCGGGAGGATGACTTCGCTCTCGTGGCCGCGCAGGTGATCTTTGATATGGTCGCTGTTCAGGATGTCCGGGGTCACTTCGTAATGCAGCGCGCCTTTCTTCTTCCACTCGGCGATCTGCGCGTGCCAGGTCGGGAATTTCTTGGCGATGGGCCGCTTGGCGATCATCGCGTTCAGGCGCTTGAGGGTGTCCTTCAAGTCACCAGTCACGGCGAGGTGCGCCTTCTTGTTCTTGTTGTGCTCGGACGGATCGATGTCCACGTGGACGATCGTGCCGTGTTTGCAGAACTCGTCGAACTTGCCCGTCACGCGGTCGTCGAAGCGCACGCCGAAGGCGAGCAGCAAGTCGGCACCGTCTTTCAAACGGACCATCGGGTCGGTCGGATTCGCGCGATACTTGAATTCACCGCTCACGGCCCAGTTGGCGTAAGCCGCACCGTGCATGCCCAACCAACGGAGGGAGAGGGGATGCGTTTCCGGGAAACCACCCACGCCCATCAAAGTAGTCGTGACCGGGATCTGCGCGGATTCCGCGAACTTCAAGAGTTCTGCCGCCGCACCGGAGGTGATGATACCGCCACCGCAATAAAGCACCGGACGTTCCGCTTTCTCGATCAGCCCGATGATCTCGTTCAATTCCAGCTCGCCCGCCTTGTTATCCGGCTGCGTATAACCCGGCAGACCCTTCTTCACTTCTTCCAACGTGAGCCAGCGCGGTTGCGCCTTGGCCTGCTGGATGTTCTTCGGGAAATCGATGACCACGGGTCCCGGACGGCCGCTCTCGGCGATGTAGAACGCCTCGGCCACGATGCGCGGGATGTCGTTGATGTCCGTGATGAGATAGCTGTGCTTCACCACCGGCATGGTCACGCCGATGATGTCCGTCTCCTGGAACGCGCCGCGACCGATCATGTTCTGGTTCACCTGGCCGGTGATGGCCACCAGCGGGCAGGAATCGAGGTAAGCGTCGGCGATGGCCGTGACGAGGTTCGTCGCGCCCGGGCCGGAGGTGCCCATGCACACGCCGGCTTTACCGGTGGCGCGGGCGTAACCTTCCGCCGCGAAGCTGCCACCCTGTTCATGGCGGGGGAGGATCGTGCGGATCTTGGACTTCGTGAGCGACTGATGGATCTCCATGCTCGCGCCGCCCGGATAGGCGAAGATCGCTTCCACGCCAGCGCGCTCGAGGGCTTCGACAAAAATGTCGCGACCCAGCATCAACGGGCCGACTTCGGCGCGTTGCTTCGTTGGCGTTTTGGCGGTGGACTTCTTCGCTTTCGCTATGGTGCCTTTGCTCATACTGACTTTTCTCTGTGTTTTACAGCCGGAGGCCGCGGATAAATTAAAAACCCACGACCGTTGCCAGCCGTGGGTTCTTGTCTAAATCTTGGTTAAAAACGACAAGGTCCAGCGGCAGGGCTTACTACCCCCGCTACTACTACCAGAACCTTTACGTTTAGAATCATTATTGGGCGAAGATAGTAAGGGATGGCCCGTTTGGGTCAAGCCCGTATTCCTTGGCAAATGGAGAAATTCCAAATCCCAAGCACCGAACACCAAATAAGCTCCAAGTTTCAAATAGCCAGCTACTTATGGATGGAATGTGGCGATGGAAATGGGTGCCAATTTGCGTGTTTGAGATTTCACTGGAGCTTGGAGCTTTGGATTTGGAGTTTTACGCCGGTTCCTGCTGGCTGATGCAGTGGAACGAGCCCAGTCCCCAGATCAGTTCCGTCGAATCCACGCCGATTACTTTGTGCCCCGGCATCTCTCGCTGGAGGATATCAATAGCCTTCTGGTCGTTCCTATGCCGATACGTCGGCACGAGCACGATGCCATTGGCGATGTAGAAGTTCGCGTAACTGGCCGGAAGCCGTTGCCCATCGAACTCCACCAAGCCGGGCATGGGCAGTTCCACCACGCGCAAAGGGAGACCATCCTGATCCTTCATCGTCTGAAGCCGCTTCAGATTTTCCTGCAAGAGGTGGTAATTCTCATCCTGCGGGTCTTCCTCCACGATGGTGACGACGGTGGTGGGATTCACGAAACGCGTGAGGTCATCCACGTGACCATCCGTGTCATCGCCCACGATGCCGTCGCCGAGCCAGAGGATATTCGTCACGCCGAGATAGTCTTTCAGATACTGCTCGATCTGTTCCTTCGAGAGATCGGGATTGCGATTCGGATTCAGCAAACACGCTTCCGTGGTGAGCAGCGTGCCTTTGCCGTTCAACTCCAGCGCACCACCTTCCATCACGATGCCTGGCGAGAAGAGCGGCAGCCCGCGCAGCTTAGCGACATGTTGCGGCACGGCGTCATCCAGATCATACGGCGGATACTTGCCGCCCCACGCGTTGTAAGCCCAGTCCACAATGGCGCGCTCATGTTTGGCGCCTTGATCGCGCACGAGGAAGATCGGACCATGATCGCGGCACCAAGGTTCATACGCGGGGAAATGATGGAACTTCACGCGCTCCAGCGGCGTGCCGTTGTCCTTCAACAACCCACGCACCCACGCCTCCATCTCCGCGTGCCAGACGTTGATATTCACGTCCTCCACCTTCACGAGATGCTTGATCAACTCCGCATAGACCGGCGGCACGGTATCGTATTTGTCAGGGAAACTGATGCCCTCAGGGCGCGGCCACGTGAACCAGGTGCCCACGTGCGTTTCCCATTCAGCGGGCATACGATAGCCAAGTTGTGCCGGTGTAGTCATCTGAGCTTTCATCAAAGTTGCGTCAAAGCAATTGCGATGACTTCTGTTAAACGGGGGAAGGGGAGGCGTAAAGCATTGTTTCTGGTGTCACGGGATTGTGATGATGACAGACGATAAGGACGAGGTTTGGAGAAACGTTGTTGCTTGAATAAAAAGGCGTCTGTGGTCTCATCTCTCAGCAGTTCTACAGATGTCCGACTGGCGGTTGAGACAATGAGGGCTGTGGTTTAAGGCAAGGAGTATTTTCCCATGAAGTGGCTGTTCATATTACTTTTCATCATAAATTGCCCACAAATTGGCTTGGCGCTTTCCACTCAAAGGAATGCGTGCCTGGCCAACCTCAAACAGATTGATGGAGCTGCGCAGCAGTGGGCTTTGGAAAACAAGCTTGATTCGACGAACCGTTATAATTTGAGAGATTCGACCATCACCCAATACCTTAAGGGTGGCCAACTGCCTGAATGCCCCTCGGGCGGAGTTTATGTAGCCGGGCGTACGATTGATAATGCTCCCCGCTGCACGTTGCATGGCAGCATGGAAACCTTGGATTATTGGCGTGATCTTCAATCGGAAATGGAGAACCAGATGCTGCGAACTCAGCTAGTCTTGGCCTTGGTCGCAGCCGTAGGCATTTTTCTGGCAATCGTAACGATGAAGCAGGCGGTTACCCAAGGGCAGGATGCGGCAGAACGGGTCTGTTTGGTGCAACCTTTGATGATGTTGATCGCAGCCTTGCTGGTCTCCTTGCTTCGATTCTGGATACCGCAAGACTTTCGGTGGGACTTTTTCCTCTGGATGCCCACGCTGGTCTTTGCCTTGGCCGGTTTTGGCTTGGCGGTCAAGGCGTTGAAGCACCGCCCAAAGAAGGAGGTCATCTATTTGGTGACCATGGCCTTGATGAATTTCCTGCTGCTGGCTCCAATAGTGTACGGCCTTTTACAGGCGGGGCTAAGAAGCCTTGGAATCAGAATCTGAGAGTCATTGCCAAATCATTTGGACAAACCAGATAAGGTGAAATTGAAATTCATACTCTGTTTGCTGGGATTGCTGTTGATCTCGCTTGAGGCGCAAGCGGACACTACCCCACGAATTGCTTGCACGGCTAACCTCAAACAGATCGACGGAGCCGTCTATCGGTGGGCTCAAGACAACCACTTAAGTGATACAAACTCATATACGCTGAGTGACGGTGCGATAATCCGCTAAGTATCGAGGATATGCAGCAAGAGTATATGATGGCGCGGCGTCGCCACAATGCAATTCAGGTAGGATTGGGAATAGCGGCTGCTATTCTGTCTTGGCTGATGGTGCATTGGTTGAAACGGATCGAAAGTGCTGGGCATATCTCAGACTCTACCCGAAGAATTCTAGCGCCAACTTTATTGCTTTTGCTTGCCTTGTTAACATTGGCGATGCAGCAGGACACATTGCGTCCTACCTACGGGATAGTGCGTCCAATCCTCTATGTTCCCACGGCGGTTTTGCTTTTCTGCGGACTAGTTTTGACGGTCAAGTCACTGCTTAAAGTACCCAAAATAGGGGTGCTCCTTTTATGCAGCTTAGGCGTGGTTTTCATCACGCTGTTATCCCTAATCGTGAATTCGTGGAGAAGGTAAGGCTCGGATCATCTTACAAACCTGCCCAACAACCCTTCCAGCTCCTGGATCGGTCCCAAGGGCCTCGTTTTTCGTTCATGACGTTCGGTGTTCGGCTGGCCGGACCAGAGCTTGTAAACTACCCGGTCATCGTTGACCAAGATGAGTGCCTTGAAATTCCAGCCATAGTAACAGGTCTTGCGATCAAAGGAGAGGACGTCGAGGAGCAGGTTGCCGTAGCGTTTATTTCTCTCATCGATGACCTCCAGTTCGTAGGCGTGGGATTTTTCCTGTTGCGCGAGAGCTTCGCGAACGGCTACGGGCAGATCTTCCACCTTCACCGAATTGTTCGGTAGGAAGCGGTTCATCATGTCCAGATAGGTGAGTACGCGGACGTTGGAATTCGTGGAAGGGCCAAAACCGAGATCAATGAGTTCGGCCTCGGTGGTGACCCCGGGTTCGATCAAGTCGAAGGTGGACTTCATATCCGCGAAGGTTTTCCACTTGCTGACCACATTGTTGCGGCCCTTGGCGGACATGCTCTTGCAACCGGTCTGCAAAAATGCCATGGCAGCCACGAGCAGAAATAACAGCACACGCATTTTCATAAATCCACTGGGCTCGAAAGGACTGGAGGCGCCAGTCTGGCCGAGTTCCGGCAAGCTAAGCCGGGTGGCAAGTTTTGCAAACGGGAGGGCGGGTAGGTAATCGCCCTAGGGCGTTGCGTAAGGCGCGGTTTAATACTACTCTCCGGGGCATGCGCTTTCCCCAATGGTGTGCCTTGGTCTTTTGCGGCGTCCTGCTGATGATGAGTGAAGCGGGTGCGGCCCAAGCGAAACCCAACATCGTCTTCATCCTCTCGGACGACCACAGCTATCCTTTTCTCGGTTGCTATGGCACCGACATGAAGACGCCGAATATTGACCGCTTCGCCGGGGAGGGCATCAAGTTTCACCGGATGTTTACCACCGCGCCGCAGTGCGTTCCTTCCCGCGCTAGCATCATGACGGGTCGCTCGCCTGTCGCCGCACGCATCACCCGCTTCAGCTCGCCGCTGCCGCGCGAGGAAATCACGTTTCCGGAAATATTGAAGCAGCAGGCCGGGTATTTTGTAGGTGTGATGGGCCGGGCTTATCATCTCGATGGCTCCGGGCAAGCTCCTGAAGCGAGCGGTCGTGTCTTCGATGAAAAGAAGATGCGCACCTTCAAGGAGCGCTTCGATTATGTGGACGCGACCGGACAGGATAATGTGCCGAAGCGGATGGGTGAATTCTTCGATCAACGGCCCAAGGACAAACCGTATTTCCTCTGGGTGAATTTCAGCGACCCGCATCATCCATGGAACAGCGGCCTGAATCCGCCTGACCCGAAGAAGCTCAAAGTGCCCGGCTCCTTGCCTGATCTGCCGGGCGTGCGTGAAGACCTCTCGCGCTATATCGGAGAGATTGAACACATGGATGGCGATTTCCAAGGCGTGCTAGATATTTTAAAAGCCCGTGCGGGTTTGGAGAACACGTTGATCATCTTTATGGGGGATAACGGAATGGCGTTCCCGAGCGGAAAGGGGAGCTTGCATGATCCAGGCTTGAACGTGCCGTTGCTGGCATGGTGGCCGGGCGTCATCAAACCCGGTGGTGATTCCAAAACGCTCATCTCCGGCGAGGACATCGCGCCGACTTGTTTGGAAGCAGCGGGGTTGAAGGTGCCGGAGCGCATCAGTGGCGTGAGTTTTCTGCCGCTCTTGCAGGGCAAGACGTTCAAGGGACGCGAGCATATCTTTGCCGAGCGCGGACCGCATGGAAGCTCTACGTTCACGGAGAATACGACGGCCAGCTCGGTGGATTACAGCCGGGCGGCGCGGAGTGATCGCTACAAACTGATCTATAATGTGACGCCGAATATCCGCTACACGCCGGTGGACAGCCAAGGCGATCCTGGCTGGAAGCAGATGGTGCAAGCGAACGAGCAGAACCAGCTCGCGAGCGAGTTCGTGAAGCTTTATTTCACGAGTCCGCGACCGGTGTATGAGCTTTATGATCTGGAGAAAGACCCGTCCGAATTGAACAATCTGGCGGGCAACAAGGAACTGGCCACGATGGAGATGGAATTGAAAGAGGCGATGCAGCGGAAGATGATCCTAGACTTTGATTATCTGCCCTTGCCGATTCCACCCGGACCGAAAGGGAAAGCGGCGGCTCCCGGAGAAAAGAAAGGTAAGCAAGCGGCAGATCCGGCACGGGAGAAGCAGTTTCTGCAAAAGGACAAAAACGCCGACGGCAAGCTGAGCTGGGAAGAATTCAGCGCCGGACGGGGAGCGGATGCAGAAGGATGGTTCAAGGCGCGCGATGTGGATGGGGACAAGTTTTTGAGCAAAGAGGAATTCGTGGCTTCCGCCGTGGCGAATCCGCCGAAGAAATGAAGGAAGAAAACAACCTAAGATTCACTTGCACGGTGGGCGAGGTCTTCGCACGATAAGAACATTATGATATTGATGGGCATTGGCGACGAGGCAGGCGGCAGCCTGGATTCACAGATCAAGGCGACGAAAGCGCTCGGCTGGAAACATATCGAGATGCGCGGCGTGGAAGTGCCGGGCTTTCCGAAGGATAATTTCCATAACATTCCGGAAGCGGCGTTCGACCAAGCGGTGGCGAAGCTCAAGGAAAACGACATCACCGTGTATGCCTTCGGCTCCACGATCATGAACTGGGCGAAGACGGTGGAGACGCCGTTCGACGTCACGGTGGCCGAGGTGAAGCGCGCGATCCCCCGTATGCAGAAGATCGGCACGAAGTTCGTCCGCATCATGAGCTTCAAGCCGACGGAAGATGCCGCGGAGATTCCCACCGTTGTCTTCGAGCGCGTGCGCGAGGTCACCAAGATGTTCCTCGATGCAGGCATTCAACCGGTGCATGAGAACTGCATGAACTACGGCGGTATGAGCTGGCAGCACGCCGCACAAATGCTGGAGAAGGTGCCGGGTCTCAAGTGGGTTTTCGATACCGCGAACCCCATCTTCAATACCGATCGCCGGGGCGCGAAGCCCTGGGGGCGTCAGGACCCGTGGGAGTTCTGGCTCCAGATGAAGCCGCACACCGCGCACATCCACATCAAGGATGCCACGTGGAATCCGGCGAAGAATGACGCGGACTACAACTGGCCCGGTGAAGGCCAGGGCCGCGTGAAGGACATCCTGCGCGATGCGTTCGCGAGCGGTTACAAGGCGGGCATATCCATCGAGCCGCACATGGTCGTGGTGTTCCATGATACGACCGGCACCGGCAAGACGGTGACGGAAGCCGATACGCAGGCGAACTTCATCGAGTATGGCAAGCGGTTGGAGAAGCTGATCGCGGACGTGAAAGCGAAGTAAGCCGGAATACGAAATTCGTGACAGCCGCTGGAGTAATCCAGCGGCTGTTTTGCTTTTATGGATCGACCAAAAACCCGATGGACACGGTATGGAATGCTGCTAGCTTCACCTTTAATCACCGACATCCATTTATGAAGCTACTGTCTCTGACGCTCGCTTTGTTCGCCTTGTGCATAACGCTCCGTGCTGAGGAAGGCGTGGCCGATCTGCCGATCGGCGCACCGGCACCGGACTTCAATCTGCCCGGCATCGATGGCAAATCCCACAAGCTTTCCGAATACAAGGATGGCAAGGTGCTGATGATCTTTTTCACGTCCAACCATTGCCCGACCTCACACGGCGTTGAGGCGCGGTTGAAGAAGTTCCTCAAGGATTTCGAGGGCAAGGGGCTGACTTTCGTGGCCATCAATCCGAACCATCCGGACGGATTGAGCATCGATGAACTGGGTTACTCGAAGTACAACGATGGTTTCGAGGACATGAAGAAGTATGCGGCAGAGAGCGGTTTCACGTTCCCTTATCTCTATGATGGGGAAACGCAGGCGATGGCCAAGGCTTACGGCTGTCTCGCCACCCCGCACGTGTTCGTCTTCGATGCCGAGCGCAAGCTGCGTTACAAAGGCCGCTTCGATGATTCCCGCTTCGCCGATGAATCTACCGTGAAATCGACGGATGCACGCAACGCTGTGGAAGCTTTGCTCGCCAACAAGCCCGTGCCGGTGGAGATCACCAAGCCCCACGGTTGCTCCACCAAATGGCGCAGCAAGCAAAGCGCCGTGGTCGCTCAGACGCAGAAGTGGGAAAAGGCGCCCGTGACTATTGAGCAGATCGATGCGGCTGGTGTGGCCAAACTGGTGCAGAATGGCACTAAGAAAGTGCGGCTCTTCAATGTGTGGGCCACCACCTGCCTGCCGTGCGTCAAAGAGTTCCCGGAACTGGTCACCACCGCCCGCAAGTTTGGCCT
>JAJNBN010000173.1 GCA_021156225.1 Verrucomicrobiota bacterium
TCTACCAGATGATGTTGAGCGGCGGGGAGTGGAAGGGCAAACGGTTGCTTTCGGAAGCGGCCGTGAAGCAGGCGACGGCGACGCAGTCCGGTGAGATCAAAACGGGTTTCGTCGATGGCATGAGTTTTGGATTTGGCTTTGCGGTGGTAAAGGAGCCGCAGGGTGTCACGGGTATGTTGTCAAAAGGCACCTATGGCCATGGTGGGGCTTATGCGACACAAAGCTGGGCAGACCCAGAAAAGAACCTGATCCTCATCCTGATGCTCCAGCGCGCCGGTCTGCCGAATGGGGATGCTTCGGAGATGCGGAAGGCGTTTCAGGAGGCAGCGGTGGGGGCGATTGCCAAGTAGGGGGAAAGACGGGAAGTCCAATCTGTTTCAAGATGAAAAGGCTATTGCCATACTTTGCCTTACTTGTGGTGATTTTGATTTTGGCTCTCGTTGTAGATCATTGCCGGGTGGCAGGACGTATTCACCCAGCCGCACTCACTCGATATACTTTGGAGACCTGTGAAGAATTAGAAATCAAGATTCAACAGCGAGCGGAGGCTGGACTGATGCAGGAGTACTTTGATCGCATACAACAAACGGGTGCATACAAGGGCGGCTATATAGTGCTCAATCAGCCTGCCAAAACCATTTTGGACGGTTGGGGCAATCCGCTGAACATGGTCAGGAAAGAGATTTTGACTACTAATCCGCTCGCAAACTCAAAGCTTTTGAGCAAAGCCAATCAAATCATTGTTTGGTCATCTGGAGCAAACGGGAAGAATGAATACGGAGGAGGCGATGACGTAGTGCTTCCACATCTGTCAAAACAGTGAACAGAAAATGTCAGATTGCTGAAAGGCTGCGGTGTTTTGGTCCGGTTCGCGCTTGCTTGCGGCTCTGATTTCGCTTCAATCACGGGCATGAAGCTTATCGCCCGTTCACTCATGGCCATGCTGTCTTTGACGGCGGCCGTCAATCTCGTAGCCGCAGACAAACCCGTCGGCACCAGCGCGGATTTCAAAGGCCCTGTCGGTCTCCAACTCTACAGTTTACGCGCTGAGTTCACCGCCCACGGCGTACCCGCTACGCTGAAGCAGGTAAAGAATTTCGGTTTTCAGATCGTGGAGACAGCCGGCACCTACAACATGCCGGCAGAAAAGTTTAAGGGCCTGCTGGATGAAGCCGGTTTGAAACCCGTTAGCGGCCATTTCCCGTTCGAGAAATATCGCGATGATGTGGAGAGCATCGCGAAGGACGCGAAAGCGCTCGGCTTGGAATATGCCGGTTGCGCGTGGATTCCCCACAAGGATTCGTTCGATGAAGCCGAAGCGAAGGCAGCGATCGAGGTATTCAACAAGGCCGGGGAAGCCTTGAAAAAGCATGGCATCAAATTCTTCTACCACATCCACGGATACGAGTTTCATCCGCACGGCGACGGCACGTTGATGGACCTGCTGATGAAGGAAACCAATCCGGAATTCGTCGCGTTCGAGATGGACGTGTATTGGGTGGTGCATCCCGGCCAGGACCCGGTGAAGCTGCTGAACAAATTCGGCAAGCGCTGGCAGCTCATGCACATCAAGGACAAGCGCAAAGGCGTGACGGGCGATCTCACCGGCAAATCCGACGTAAAGAACGATGTGACGGTGGGCCAAGGCCAGATGGACTGGCCGGCGATCCTGAAGGCGGCACAAAAGGCGGGGGTGAAATATTACTTCATCGAGGACGAATCCCCGGTGGTGAATGACCAAATCGCGCCGAGCTTGAAGTATCTGGAGACGGTGAAGTTTTAAGCGGAGATTTTCATCAACGAGACGGCGGGACTGTGATGGTCCTGCCGTTTTTTATTTTCAAGACGTTGAATTAACGCCAGCTCAGAATGTTGTCCGCGTTCACTCCTTCATCGGCGCGCAGATTGGGATCAGCCTTACGATCGGGGCCGAAACTCCAGATCATCACCGGTCCTCGGTAGGCATAATCGTTTGCGCCGGAACCGGAAAGGCTCCGTAAGCCATTGAGGCCATTGGTTCCCATTTGAGAAACTTTCGCCAAAGAATAAAAAGCATCTTGAGTATGACCGCCGTCATTCAGGTCCAAGCTGATGATGTAAGGCATGCCCCATGGGTCGCGGTAGACGCCGTCGTTCCGACCAACTCCCCACTTGCCATCGACAGAAGCAATTTTAGCATTCAGAAACTGCTTTCTCTGCGGATTATGAACGTGCTCAGGGTTAAATACGTTGTCTTTTCGAGCCATCAAGATGGCGATCAGCTCCGCGTTGTGAGCCTGATATCCAGCCTCAGGATTGGTCACCATGGCAGTTGAGTCAAACCGCAATCCAGCCGTGCCGAAAGTAAAATCTGATTTGCCGAACTGGCGGATCTTCGTGGTCACCGGCAAAGCGCTGTAAGTGCTCCTGTAAGCGATGATTCCATTTTCGATCTCACCCAGATCTCTCCTGACAATCAATATTTTTGAAGGGTGCCCGGGGCGACCGATCACGGGAAGTAGAAGGCCCAGCAAAACTGCGACGACCGCGATGACCACCAGCAATTCCACCAGCGTCATGCCGGGCGGTCGTTGCTGGCAGAACTTGTTCTCATCCCGGCTGCTCATATTGCCTCGTTGGCATTTACGTCTTTGAGATAAAGAAAACATACCTTGTCCGCCTCACAAATTCAACCGGTTCAAGGTGCATCCTTTGAGCGATTAACTGATCAAACAAAAATGGCAGGACGATCATCGTCCTGCCGTTTGTTAATCACATTCCCAGCGGAGCAGTTCAACCTGCTGGCTGGTGACGTTGTTTCTTTTAGTTCACGTAGATCAGCTCGTTCGTCAGGAACAGCGCCTGCGCCAGCTTCTCCCAACTGTTCAGTGGCGTCTGTTCCTTCGTCTTGCTCGGCAGCACGAACTGCGTGCGCGCATTCCATTCCGGGCCGTCCTCCATGCGGATGACCGGTGCCCAGACGAAGCGGTCCTTGTCGGCGTTCTTGCCACAGGTCACCACGAAGTCGATCGTATCGCCCGCCTTCACATCCACGTGCTCCAGCGTCACGTCCTGTTTGCTGTTCAGGACCGTCCAGTTGCCCAACTGCCCACTCCGGCTGGAAACGATGTGGGCCACGATGCCGTCGCCTTCCTTCACGTTATGTGCGATGGGGCCGGAGATGAACACGCGTCCATCCTTCGGTGCGGTCCAGCGGCGGATGACACCGATCTTCGGATTGATCGTCGGCAGACCGCCGACGGCAGTGATCGTCGCATCGCCCGATTTCTTGCCGCCAGAATACCCGTTCGCGACGGTTTCTGTGAACGGACGGAAACGCATCTGCTTGGTCGCGCCATCGTAATTGCCGAAGCCATAGCTCCACGCGGCCTTGCCTTCGTCGGTCTTCACTTCCTTGCTGACCTGCGCGGCCATGTATTGTTGTGCCATGGAGATCTCGCTCGCGGTCGGATTGCGCTGATACAAGGTCTGGAAGAGGAACTTCACCTTGTCCTCATCCGTCTTGCCCTTCAGGAAATCCGTGCGCTGCACCATCAGCTTCGCCTGCTCGATTACGAACGGGCTGTTCATCATGAAGAGCGCCTGCTGCGGAACGGTTGTGGGGTTGCGCACACTCGTGGTCATGTCCGGATTCGCGAAGTCGAACGTGCGGAACATCTCGGGCAGATCGAAGCGATCCACGTAACCATACACCGTGCGGCGGTTCGGGGACGGATTATCCGTGATATCCACCGGCTTGCCGCCGTGGCTCAAGTCCATGTTGCCACCGTGCATCAACACCGTGTCGCGGATGGCCTCGAAGTCCAGGCGGCGGATCGGCATCTTCCACAGATAGAGGTTCGCCGGGTCTTTTTCTTCATACTTCGCATTGTCCATCGTGTCCTGCTGATAAACGCCCGAGAGCAAGATGTAGCGATGCAGTTTCTTGATGCTCCAGCCGTTATCCATGAAGTAGGTGGCCAGGTGATCGAGAAGTTCCGGATGCGTCGGCGGTTCGGCACGCAGGCCGAAGTCACTGACGGTGCGCACCAAGCCTTCGCCGAAGTGTTTCGCCCAGATACGGTTCACGATCACTCGCGCCGTGAGCGGGTTGTTCCGATCCGCAATGGCTTCCGCCAAGTCGATACGACCGCTGCCCGTCGTGAGCTTCTTCGGCGCTTCTTTGGAGAGGATCTGCAGGAATTGGCGCGGAGCGGGCTCACCACGACGACCGCGTTCACCCCGGATGAGCACCGCCGAATCACGCGGCTTCGGTGCGTCTTCCATCACCATCGCGCGGGCAGGAGAACCCGGGTGGGTTGTTTCCAGCGTATAGATCTTCGCGTAAACGCGGTTCTCGAAGCCGCGCACTTGCGCGCCGCCGATCAGTGAGAACACCCGCGCATCACGCGTGGTGAGGTAGAGCGGCGATTTCGGGCTGTGCTGCACCAAGCGCACTTGTTCTTCGAACTCGTCCTTCATCCCCGCGCTGCCGCTGGCCTTTTGCTCGGCCCAAGCTTTCTCACTATCTTTGAACAGCTTGCTGTACACTGCCGCCACGTCCTCGATCGTCTTCGGCTCCGCCTTGGTCAGCGCGCCTGCGATGATCGGATTCACACTGGAATCTTTGCTCAAGCTGGCCGTGATGGCGGCCGCCTTGCTGCTGAAGTCATCCTTCGAGATGGCCGTGTAGGCGAACCACGGCTTCATCACCGCGCCCGGCTCCTTCGCCATCTCTTTCAATGCCTTGGCCAACGCTTCGTAGCCGTTCGCGTTGATATTTTTCTCACGCAGGAAGCTGCGGAGCGGAGCCGCATTCTTAGCGGTGCCGTAGCGATAGCTTGCCAGCATCACATCGCCCAGCGTGCTGCGCAGTTGCGTGAGCGACTTCTCGTATTCGTAGTTCGCCGTGCCTGCCAATTCTTCCTGCAATTCGGCGAGCTTCTTCTTGAAGTCCAGATACTCCGCCGTCTCTTTCGGCGGCGTGAGGAACGGACCCTTCTCGGGTTCCACAGAGCTGTTGAAGACGCCGTGCAGGGCGTAGTAATCCTTCGTCGGGATTGGGTCGAACTTGTGATCGTGGCAACGGGCGCAAGAAACCGTCAAGCCCATGAAGCCCTGCGTGACCACGTCGATGCGATCATCGATCACGTCTTCCTGGTTGCCCATGAAGCGCTTGCCCACCGTGAGGAAGCCCATCGCGGCCAGGTCACGTTTGTCATCACCCTTCACGATGCGGTCGGCCGCGATCTGTTCCTTGATGAACTGGTCGAACGGCTTGTCCTCATTGAACGATTCGATCACGTAATCGCGGAAGGTCCACGAGAACGGAAAGTTCGGATTACCACGATTCTGCCGGTCACCCGTATTGTCCGCGTAACGCGCTACGTCCAGCCAGTGACGGCCCCAGCGCTCACCGTAACGCGGCGAGGCGAGGTAACGGTCCACCACTTTGGCGAACGCGTTCGGCGACTTGTCCTTCACGAAATCTTCCACTTCCTCCGGCGTCGGCGGCAGACCCGTCAGGTCATACGCGGCGCGGCGGATGAGCGAACGCTTGTCCACTTGCGGTGACGGGCTCAGCCCCTTCTCGTTCATCTTCGCGAGAACGTAACGGTCGATGTCCGTCTTCAAGAAGCCGTTCTTATCAGGGACTTTCGGAGCAGTCGGATTTTGCACCGGCTGGAAGGCCCAATGGCTGCGGGATTCCTCGATGCTGATGGCCTTCATGGCCGGAGCCGTGCCGGCGCGCGGATCGGGCGCACCCATCTGCACCCAGGCGACGAGGTCGGCGATCTGTTCCTCGCTCAGCTTGTCCTCTTCCTTGGGCGGCATCTTCAGATCTTTATTATGATACTGCACCGCCTCGATCAGCAGACTCTTCTTGGGATTGCCGGGGACGACGGAAGGGCCGCTATCGCCACCCTTGAGCAAGCCATCCTTGGAATCCACCACCAAGCCACCCTTGATCTTCGCATCAGGCGCGGTGCTGTGACAGGAATAGCAAGCAGTCGCCAATACGGGCCGGATGCGCTTCTCGAAAAATTCGAGCTGCTTCGGGTCCAGCTTGGCATCGGCGGCATTCGCCTGCCATGCGGTGCCTGCGGCCAACACGATGGCCAGCGGCAACACTTGTTTGAAAATCGTTTTCCTCATACGCATCAACTTAGGCGATCAGTTCCTTCACCACGTTGCCGTACACATCCGTCAGGCGGAAATCGCGGCCATTGTAGCGATACGTCATCTTCTCGTGATCGAAGCCGAGCAAGTTCAGGATCGTCGCGTGCAAATCATGCACGTGGACCTTGTCTTCCACCGCGTTGTAGCCGAACTCATCGGATGCGCCGTGCACATAACCCTTCTTCACGCCGCCACCCGCCATCCACGCCACGAACGAGCGATTATGATGATCACGACCCGGTTCGCCACGGCCACCGCGATCATGACGCGGTGTGCGACCGAACTCACCACCCCAGATGACGAGCGTGTCTTCGAGCATGCCGCGCTGCTTCAGATCCTTCAGCAAGGCCCCGATGGCCTGATCGCAATCACCGGCCTTGCGCGCGATGACCGTCTGCAAATTCGAGTGATGATCCCAGCCGCTGTCCCACACCTGCACGAAGCGAACGCCTTTTTCCACAAGACGACGGGCAACGAGCATCTGACGCCCTTGTGCATTCGAACCGTACATCTCCTTGATGTGCTCCGGCTCCTTGCTGATGTCGAAAGCATCCACCGCCTCCGTCTGCATCTGGAACGCCAGTTCGAAGGACTGGATGCGCGCTTCCAATTCCGCCTCGCGCTTCAAGTTCTGGTTGTGCAGTTCGTTGAACTTCTGCACCAGGTCCAGTTGCTCGCGCTGATCCTTCAGCGGGGTGTAGTAATTCTTGAGATTCTCGATGACGCGCTCGGCGCTCATGTTGCCCGTGCTCACCATCGTCCCTTGGAAGGCACCCGGCAGGAACGCGGAACGCCAGTTGGAAGAACCGCCCAACACATTGCCGTTCGGCGAAAGCGAGATGAAGCCCGGCAGATTCTGGTTCACCGAACCCAAACCATAAAGCGCCCATGACCCCATCGACGGCTTCACGATGCGACCCGACCCCGTGTTCATCATGAGCGTCGCAAATTCATGCGCCGGGATATCCGTATACATCGAGCGGATCACCGACATCTCGTCGATGTTCTCGCCAATCTTCGGGAACAG
>JAJNBN010000174.1 GCA_021156225.1 Verrucomicrobiota bacterium
TCGTGGTATCTGAAACGCCGTCTGAAACGGACTCCAGTGATCCATCATCCTCCCCAGTAAGCTCCTGCGGCTTATCGAATTCTCTTCAGTTCAACAAGCCTTGCACTCCGGGCCGCACCGGTCCCTCAGGCTGGTGTTGCTTCGTCGCTTCGCGCCAGACCACGCTGCCGGGTATCAGTGGTGGCAATCCTTTCCGTAACGCTGCCGTCAAGGCGCCGAAGTGGCTTTCTGCGGTAGCCTCATCGTGGGCATAAACCAGAAAAGACTGGTGCGCGAGTTCCGCCGGTGTGGCCCCTCCCGTCAGACTTACCACCCAGGCGCGACAATTCAAAACGGGATCATGCAACATGGTCAACCGGCCCACCACCTCGTGGAAAACTCCCAACGGCCCAGTCGCCTTTTCTCCCAAGGGACGGTTCATCTCCAAGGCCGAGAGGAAATAAGTCCGCGCCATGGGATGATTCTGCCGGTGCGCTTCCAATCGTCCCAAGCCCACATAAGCTTCGGGATAAAACCCCTTTTCCAAAGCATGGTTATAACAGCCGATCGCGTGTTCGTGCTGGCGCGCCTCTTCATACGATTCACCCAGCCGCACCATCATCTGGGCGTTTGGCGCTTTCTGCTTGAGGTGTTCTGCCCAGGCATTCGCCTGTTCCACATTCTGCTGGATGAGTTGCACCCGGACGTGCGCAAAGATCAGGTCTACATCTTCATGGGCTCGGTCACCCAGCGAGGCCAGTCGTTCCTGGGCTTCGCGGAAATAACCGCCTTCCAGGAGGAGGTTGATGAAGAGTTTCACGCTCTCATCATCTTCGGGCATCGCATCGCAGGCTTCACGGGCGTTCTGGATCGCGTTCTGCAACTTGCCGCGTCGCGCTTGGGCGAGGGCCATCATCATGCGCCAGGAAGTTTCGTGCGGGCGCTTGGCGAGTGCCTGATCCAAAAACGCCTCTGCATGTGTCCAATCCGCCAACAGCAAGAGCGTCCATCCCGCACCCAAGACACTGCCAGGAGATTTCAATCCGGTGAGTTCCTTGGTCCGGGCCAGTGCCCAGCCTGCTTGTTCACCCATGTTTAAGGCGGCCGAGGCGATGCCATAGGCGATGACCATTTCCGCGGAGCTGTCGTCCTCCTTCAAGCCCATCCGCGCCGCCGCATGGGCTTGCAGATAATCCGCCCTGGCCAGTGCGGCATACGCTTCGTTCACCAGAATCTGTGCCCGCTTCTTCCGCTTGGACTCGGTGTACGCCAGTTCGAGCATGTGCTCTTCGTTCCGTTTCTCTTCCGCCTCGAAATCTTTGATGTCACTCAGTTTCCGCCAGCCTTGGATGAACACGGTGTATTCCGGCACCACCAGCGGCAGTTTGTCCTTGTACCGGCCCAGCCAGTAGCAGAGATAACCCATCCCGGCGAAAATTGCGATCGCCAGCACCAACAAGGGACCGCGCAGATCTTTCACCAGCAACGCAAAGCAGAGCGCCCCGGCGATCATATAAAAGAAGACGCCGATGGCTTGCACCGGCCTCACCTGGCCGCCGCCTTGGACCTTGCGCGACCACTTCTTCAAGGCCTTGCTGTCCGCTTCTTCCAGTTCCGCCTGCTTCTTCTGGATGTCCACGACCAGTTGATCCGCCACGTCATCCGGATAGGCCAGCATTTCGATGGCGGGTTCAGAAATCGGCGGCAGGGTGCTGCCATCATCCGGCAAGGCGGCCAGCCGGTCCTTGATCGTGGGATGGCTGGAGTAGGGGCTGAGGAGTTCGGTGTGATGCTTTTGCGGGAGCGCATCCGCTTGGGCCAGTTCCTGCCGCAGCCAGCGACTGTAGCCGCCTTCCAGTTGCAGGCGGGCCACACGTTCTTTCCACGGCAGCCGGGAAGTGATCTCTTCCAAACTGTCCAGCTTCATCAGGGAAGAGCGGATTTTGGCGGCCCCGCAAAGTTCAGCTGCCCCTTGATCGGCCTCGAATTCATCCTGGCGGGAATAGGCACTGATCTGGCGCGCCGCCAGGCGCGTGAGCCAGTCACTCACCTTGAAATACAGATCAGCCAAGACGAACTGCTCGTCCTTCTGACGGGCAGCTTCCGCCTGCGCTGAGAACTGGCCGGTAAGCCGGGCGAGCCGGCTCAGGCCCGCGGTGAGCCAGCCCTTGAGGCCGCGCTGGATCAGCTTGGCGTGCGTCATCTCGTGCGCCAGCACGCCTTCCATCTCCGCCTTGCTCAACCCGGCCAACAGGTCGTAGCCGACGCCCAGAATGGTTTTGCCCTTGCCCTGACGCAGGCCCTTGAGTCGAACCCATGCGGTGAGACCCATCTCCAACTGGATCACCTGCGGCGGCGCGATATCCAATTTGCTAGCGAGATCCCGCAAGGTGGCGAACAGTTCCGGCGCATCGGCCTCTTCCAGTGGCAGGCGGAATTCCACCCCGCCCTCGCGCAACCAGAAGCTGCGTCCGAACACCTGAAGCAATTCCGTGTGCCGGGCCATCACGGGAATCAGGAAACCCGCCAGACCAAAACGAAGCCCGACGACAAACACACACAACAACAAAAGCAGCAGCACCAGCAGGCCGACGATGGCGACAAGGCTTAGAATGTAGAAAAGCAGGATGGTAGCTGTCGCACCTAACATCAGTGCCGCTTTGGCACCCTGGCTGAGTGGTTTCTCGGTGACTGTTCCGGCTTCCATATATTTTCGTCCTCCGTTTTGAGCGGCATCAATATTTTGCCCGGCCCAAGCCAGAGTTCAACGCGAAATGCGGCCGCCCGCGCCAGATTTTTTATGCGGCCCCGTAGTGATTAGCCCTGCCGTTCACTCGCCGGCCGGCTGAGCACCCATCCTTTCATGATGAACCCAAGGACGACACCGACGCCTAAGGCAATCCAGAACATCACCGGCCCGTTACTCTCAAACCCCGTGTGAAAGTTCATGCCAAAAAGGCTGGTGATGGCCGTCAGTGGCAGGAAAAGCGCGGCGAGCGTATTCAGCCGATGACTGGCGTACAAGGCCTCCTTGTTCAATTTGCTCTGCTCCTCCGACTCCCGCGCGATCTTGTAATCGATCGCATTCCGCGCGTCTTGCAACAGCAGGTCCAGGTTGCGATCGACTTCATCCGCCTGGTCGCGGACATCGATGAGTGCCGTGTCACCTTTCACCAGATCTCGCGCGGCCTGCAGTGTCTGACGCATGTTTCGCGCCGCGCGCGTCAGCGGAGTCAGCGTCTCCACCACATCAAATAATTGACCCGCCGTCAGGGCCTCATCGTAGTCCTTGGTCAGCTTGGTATCGAGGTCCGCATAGAGTTGCACGTGCGCCTTCAGGGTGCCGATGCCCGGGCCCCCGACACTCGTCAACCATTCGCCGGCCGGACTGCGCCAATACAATACGCCATCTCGATGACTCTGATCGGCATCCGGCGGTCGATGCAGCACAATGAGCAGGTGGCCTTCTTCCGCGATGACCCTTTGCCGGCCATAGCTGGCCTGGCCCAGACGTTTCCGGATCGCTTCAGGCAGCTTCCAGTTTGGGGGTATGATCATAACCTTGGTATCTCCTTCATATTCTTTTTACGCCAATAGGGTGGCTTTAAGCCCCTCATCGCGCAACGGCAAAGCCGCTACAACGGCGCTTGGATTGTGTAGTAGGCAGGCGAAATGCAACCGCTAGGATTTATGGTTATACCCCGTTCTCCGGGACTTCTAGGAATCAAAACAAACCCGGCGACGTCCAATCTAAGATTTCAGCTTGCGCCTGCGAATCATAAACCTTGAAATGGCCTTTCGAATGAAACCCGCTTTTGTCCGCCCATTTTTCCTCGCCACCGCCTTGTTCATCGGCAGCTTCGGTCAACTCATCGCGCAAGAGACCAAGCCCGCGACCAATTACGTCCTCAGCGTCAACACGGATCACGCCGATGCGCTGTATAAGAAGGGGGAGTCTGTTTCCTTCCAAGTTGCACTTCAGTTGGACAAACAACCCGTCAGCGGAGTGGAAGTCTCCTACACGATGAGCAAAGATGGCGTGGCCCCTATCATCAATGGCAAGGCGAAGCTGGAGAACGGCAAAGCCACCATCACGGGCCAGCTCGATGAGCCTGGCTTCCTCATCTGCCGGGTCACTTATCAGACGAACAAACTAAACTTCAGTTCCCTCGGCGGCGCGGGCATCGACCCCACCCAGATCAAACCCAGCCTTCCGGTGCCCGATGATTTCGATGCGTTTTGGCAGGAGAAAAAAGCCCAACTGGCGGCGGTGCCAGGCAGCCCGAATCTAACGCCAGTAAAATCCCCCGTGGCCGGCGTGGAAACCTTCGATCTGCAGGCGGCCAGCATCGGCAAGCCCGTGTCTGGCTACTTCGCCCGGCCCGCGGACGCCAAGCCCAGGAGCCTCCCGGCCATCCTCTTGGTGCATGGGGCAGGAGTGCGCAGTGCGAGCCTCGGTGGCGCGGCGAACTGGGCCAAACAAGGCCTGCTCGCCCTGGACATCAACGCCCATGGCATTCCCAATGGTCAGCCGGAAAAGTATTATACCGACCTGGCCAATGGTGAACTGAAAGACTATCGCGCCATCGGCCGTGATTCCCGCGACACGATCTATTTCATGGGCATGTGCCTGCGGCTCATCCGCGCCATCGACTTTCTTACCGCCCAGACCGATTGGGATGGCAAAACGGTGATTGTCTATGGTTCCAGCCAAGGGGGGTTGCAAGCGATCGCCGCAGCGGGCCTGGACAAGCGCGTGACCTTCATCGCCGCTGGCGTTCCGGCCGGATGCGATCACAGCGGCGTGGCGGTGAATCGCGTGAACGGCTGGCCCAAGATTGTCCCCAACGACAAGGACGGCAAACCCGATGCCAAGGTGCTCAATGCCGCGCGTTACATCGACTGCATGAACTTCGCCACGCGCACGAAGGCCGGTGGCATCTTCACCGTAGGCTTCATCGATGGCACCTGCCCGCCCACCAGCGTCTATGCCGCCTACAACAACTTCAGCGGCAAGAAAGAGATCTTCAACGACATCAAAGCCGGCCACACCAACACGCCCAAAGCCTCCGAAGCCATGCGCCAGGCCGCACTGAAACATCTGGCGGAGCAGAAGAAGTAGCGGCTGGAGTGCGGGTTGTCTCAACCCGCAGCAACTTACAAAGGCCGGGCGGCTGAGGACAGTTTATGGGTCTGTATCTAACGCCTTTGTCCCTTTTGGCGTAACGAGGCCTGTCGGACCCTTTCACGTTGCTGCGGGTTGAGACAACCTGCGTTCCAAAGCATCGGCTCTTACGGATGCGCTTTCTGCTGATTATTTGGTTTTCGCATTGAGCGCGGCTCCAATAACTGTTACCCGAATCCCCCTGTGCCGAAGAAAAAGCCGAAACCCGTGACCGCTGAAAGAACTGTGGATTCCTCCAAGGTGGAGGCGCGCCAGTCCGGCATCCATGCCACCGGCTGCTTCGCCGCCTGCGACATCCGCAAGGGCGAGAAGGTCATCGAGTATGTCGGCCCGCTCATCACCAAGGCCGAATCCGAGCGCGAGTGCGAGAATGAGAACGTCTATATCTTCACGCTGAACGATCAGTACGACATCAACGGCAACGTCCCGTGGAATCCCGCCCGGTTCATCAATCACAGTTGTGATCCCAACTGCGAATCGGAGAATGACGACGAGCACATCTGGATCCTCGCCACTCGCGATATCAAGGCCGGAGAAGAACTCGCCTACAACTATGGTTTCGATTTGGGCGAGTATCAGGACTATCCCTGCAACTGCGGCTCACCCAAGTGCGTGGGCTACATGGTCGCCGCCGAATTCTTCGATCACGCCCGCAAGTATCGCGAATCGCAGAAGAAGGAAGCGGTGGTGGTTTAACCGTTCCGCAGACTTACTCCCCACCCGGTTTGCCTGCCTCACTCACCGGCGTTCCCGCCAATGACGGCACCCGCACCTTGCCGAGCAACCGTTGCGCCTCTTCCAGCAGGAACTTCGTCTCCGTGAACGGATCGTAGCTGATGTCCTGCCAGCGCACCAAGCCCTCGCCATCGATCAGGAATGTGCCGTGCAGCGGCAGGTTCTCGAAGTCATCGAACGCGCGATACGCCTTGAAGCTTTGCATCGATTTATCCGACAGGAGCGGGAAGGGGAATCCGCCCGTGTCCGCGACTTTCTTCGCCGTCTCCTTCAGGCCATCCACCGAATCCGTGCTGATCGCCACCAGTGAGATGCCCAGTTTCGCGAACTCCTCCGTCTTCGGCGCAAACGCCGCAAGCTGCTGGATGCAATGCGGGCAGCCATGGCCCAGATAGAAGATCACGATCACCGGCTTGCCCTTGTATTGCTTCAAAGAAAGCGACTTGTTCTGCGCATCCGGCAACGACCATCCCGGCGCCGCCGTAGGTTGCCAGCGGAACGGCCCGAGTGCCGCGAGGCTGGGCCGCTTGCCGAAATCCCACGAACGCTTCAATGCAGGACGCCAATCAGCCGGCAGATCCAGGTCCGCTGCGACAGCTTTCAACCGTTGAAATGCCGGCACACTCAAATCCGCCTCGGCTGAAAGGTCGCGCAATTGATAGAAGAATTTGTAAGCGGCGGCATAGTTGCCATTGCGATACGCGATATCCACATAGTTGGCCAAAGGCTGCACCTGATTGGTCGCGCCTTTCACGGCTTCCAGCGCGAGCTGCTCGGCCTTCTTCGCATCGCCCAACTGCCACTCGATCTGTGCCTGCCGTTCTTTCGGCAAGTCTTTCACTTTGCCGAAAGCGTCACGCGCTGCCTTTTTATCCCCCGCTTTCAAGGCCTGCCACAGTTGCAGTTCCGCGATGGCATTGTTCACCCCGGCCACACGGTTGACGGTGTTAGTAGTGCTGCCGGAACCATTCTTCTTCTTTTCCGCACCTTTATCACTCTCCGCTTCCGGTTTGCTCTCTTCCTCGGATTTGGCCTCGTCCGTCTTCTTCGGCTCGCTCTTTGGTGCCTTCTTGGCATCCGCCTCGATCTTGAGCTTCAACTTCTCCAGCGCCACCAGTTGCGTTTGGCCAGATGCAGAATCGCCCAAATTAAATTGTGCCGTGCCCAATGCGCGCAACCGCCGCACTTCATGATCATTGTTATCCAGCGGCTCGAGATACGTGGTCTGGCTAAGTGCCACGATATCGCTCCACAATTCATAGCGCACCAAAGTCTCGTTAAGCC
>JAJNBN010000640.1 GCA_021156225.1 Verrucomicrobiota bacterium
ATCAGGAAAGATATCCCCAGAGCGACAAACGGAAGAAAACTAGAAGGTCTAGAGCCCTGCTCGGAAAGGTAATCCTAGCCCAAACACCCCTTTTGAGTGCCATCCGCCGCAAATCAGAACGAGCGAAGCAAGGGATCGAGCGGCTCCTTAGTTCCCTGCGGCTTCCGGCAGGCCTAACGCTTCGGCAATGCCGCTGATCGTTTCCTGTTCTTCATCGCCGATCTTTTTCCCGAACCCGAAAAGGCCGCCCGACGCTTCCGCAATTCTTTTGCCCGTGGTCACGAGGATGGTTTTGCAGACGCGCGCTTCTTGCGGATGTTTTTCATCCAGCATGGCCGCCACACGCTTCAGCTCGGTCTGCGCGTTGAATGGGGTGCTGGTAAGGCGGCCCAAGATCTCCTGCAAATTGGGCAAGGTGACGGTCTCCAGAGCTTCCTTGAACAAAGGGCTGGGACATAGTTCGCGATTCTCCAGAATCTTGCGGAACGCCAGCACTTCTTTTTTATCGATGTTTCCGTCAGCAGCGGCCACCTCCAGAAAAATGATGACGGGCGCATGGCCGAGCAATTCCAGATCCGAAGATTCGACCGGGACCGCTGCCGAGTCCCCATGCAAGCCCAGCATGAGGGCGATGCCGGCGATGACGGTCGTCTCGTTTTCATCGATCTTCTGGCCGAAACCAAACACTCCGCCGGAGGCTTCGGCGATTCGCCGGGCGATATCGACCAAAGATTCCTTAAACTGGCGGGCGTGTTCCGCATAATATTGATCGAGCGTCACTGCGATGCTCTTGAGTTCGTCAATGGGACTGACATCGCCGGAGGTCAATTCACTCAGGAAGATTTCGATCTTGGGAATCGTCACGCCCTGAATCAACGCGATCAGAAGTTGACTGGAGCAGTCCTCGATATTTTCCAGAATCTGGCGGAAGGCGATCATCTCCTTCTTGTCCACCTTGCCATCCGCAGCGGCCACCATGATGAAGACAAGCAAAGGCGACCGGCCTAATTGATCGATTGCCGGGCCCAGCAACGGGTCCCCAACATAAGTTGAAGGTGGCGCGTCCGCAGCGGGCGCAGGAACCTGTCCATTTGCTTTCACCACTTCATTTTTCAGCACCGCGAATTTGAAGGCCAAGGAATCTTCTTCGCCATTGGTGAAACGCTTCTGCGTCCAGGAGAAGGGGAAGGCCTTGAGATCGATCCCGCCGATTTGCTCCAGCAAGGCGACGCCGCGCTCATCCTGCACCCATTTGCCGCCGAGATTGCGACGGATGACTTCGCCCACATAAGAGCCGTAGCCCAAGATGGTGGAGTCCAAGATGTTGCCGTCGGGATGGAACTTGGAGATGGCCTCATCGGTGCGAGCCATGCTGGCTTCGAAACACCCACGTGCTGGTCCGCGTTTGCGATGATCGCCTGGGTCAGTTCATCGATCTCAGGTGAGCTCATAGTGATTCCTTGCTTGGGGTTCTTCGCCAAAAAGCTAAAGAGGCGAGCCTACCGAGTCAACGCAGCAAAAAGATTTCCCTTCCCCTATTCCCCCGTTTATGGCTTCATGCCCGCCCTCTGATTCCGGGAGTGGTATTTTGACCCGCGTAATGCCAGAGTACTTGACCGTTACTGTTTACAAACAACCGAACTGAATTGACCTGTCTATGAAGCCTTCTTCCAATCCCCGTGCCGTGGCCTCCTCTATCCCTAAGATTGCTGAGGATACTCTGCCGGTCGTCCTGCTCCGGCCCGGTGAAGCGGATCGCATCCTCGCGGGTCATCCGTGGGTTTACCACGCTTCCATTCTCCGTATGACGAAGCCGGCTGAACCCGGTGAAGTGGTGCAGGTGAAAGATCATCGCCAGCGTTTCCTCGGCGTGGGCTTTTACAATCCCAAGTCCAAGATCAACGTCCGCCTGCTCTCGCATGATCGGGACGAGATCAACCTCGCTTTCTTCGAGCGCCGCATCCGTGCTGCCTTGGCCTTGCGCCAGAAGCACATGCCCAAGGCCACCTCCTTCCGCGTGGTGAATGCGGAGAGCGATTTCCTCAGCGGCCTCATCGTGGACAAGTATGAGGACGTCCTCGTGCTCCAGACTTCCTCGCTCGGCATGGACATGCGCAAGTCCGAGATCATCGCCGCGCTGCAACGCATCTTCTCGCCGCGCGCCATCGTGGAGCGCAATGAACTGGCCTCGCGCAAGTTCGAAGGCCTCGCGGATGCCAATGGCGTCATCGCCGGGCACATCGAGGGTGACATCGAGGTGAAGCTCAACGGGCTCAAGTTCAAGACGAACCCGCTCGGTGGTCACAAGACCGGGCTCTACCTCGATCAGCAGGCGAATTACCAGCGCGTGGCGGAGATGTGCAAGGGCGCGCAAGTCCTGGATTGCTTCAGCTTCCTCGGCGGTTTTGCGATCCATGCGGCCAAGGAAGGTGCGGCGCATGTGCACGCTCTCGACCAGAGCGCGGACGCCATCAAGGCGGCCACGGCCAATGCGAACGCCAATGGCGTGGGTGACCGTTGCGTATTCGAGGAAGCCAACGTCTTCGACTGGCTCAAGTCACAATCCCATGTGGGCGCGAATGAGAAGCTCTTGCCGAAGTATGATGTGATCATCCTCGATCCGCCGTCCTTCACCCGCAGCCGGTCCACGGTGGATGACGCCTTGCGCGGTTACAAAGAGATCCATCTGCGCTCGCTCAAGCTGCTGAAGCCCGGTGGCACGCTGGCCACCTTCTGCTGCTCGCACCATGTGGATTCCAACCTCTTCATGGATGTCATCCTGTCGGCGGCGTTCGATGCGCACAAGGTGCTGCGTCGCGTGGGAACGTTCAGCCAATCACCGGATCATCCCATCATCCCGTCGATCCCGGAGACGGAGTATCTGAAGGGTTTTGCGTTTGAATTGGCCCGCTAGGTCCGTTGCACGGACTGGCCTATAAGCGAAGTTTTTCGAAGAGCCGACGTGTTTATTCGCGTCGGTTTTTTCTGTACTTGGAAACCACCTTGCGCTCGGATGTTGAAGCGGCTTAAAAGCCGCGCTCCTATAAGCCTGTCAGTGCAACTGACCTGACCTACACCCCTAAGAGTTCCCGCTGCCACTTCATCATCTCGGGCAAGGTCTTATCCGGGTCGCGCGCGAGGGCTTCGAGCGTGCCGCGGCTGGCGATGAGTGTGGGGTCCAGCTCCAGTTCGGCGGCGACCTTGTCGCGCTTCTCCTGGAACTGCGCGGCGAGCTGTTTCTGCTCTTCCGTGGCGTAGACGAATTTATGCCGCGGCTTGTCCGGCCACTCGTTCTGCGGCACC
>JAJNBN010000175.1 GCA_021156225.1 Verrucomicrobiota bacterium
GAGCACGCAGAGCGATGTCATACAGCGAGCCTTGCTCAAGCTTCCGGCTGAACAGCGAGCCGCCATCGTGCTGACCGTCTATGATGAGCTGAACCATGCTGAGGCTGCCCGGGTGTTGGGTTGCTCGGAGACGACTGTTTCCTGGCGCATCTTCATGGCCCGCCGCAAATTGAAACAGTGGTTGGGAAATCTTACTCCGGAGGAAGGTGTATGAAGGATTCCGAATTGGACAAACTACTGCGTTCGGTGCAGCCGCCGGAACGCTCGCCTGAGGAAAAGGTAGCGTTCCCGCAGCAAGTAATCCGTCAATTGTTCCGCCCCGGCCATCAGCAGACAGTTATAGTCGTGCCGAAGCCGCGTTTTCCCCTTTGGGCCTTGGGTTTCGCCACCGCCTGTCTGGTGATCGGTTTTCTCGTGGGCCGTTTTCCTGGGCCGCCGGTCCAGCCGCCGGGGGCCGCCGTGAGCACGCCGGATTACGCCAAGGTTTTCAAAGAAGTGGCCGCCCTGTTCCCGGACCGTCTGCGCGGGGTGGTAGTGCGGGGGGACGAGCTGGAGCTCGTCCTTGCCGATCAGCCTGAGCGCCTGACCGCCAATCCTTTGCTGGTCGAGATTTGCCAGGACGGTCGTTGCCGCACAGTCATCACTTTCAGCGGTCAGAAGCTGGAGGTGGATGGCCGCTCCATCGAGGTATTCACCGGAACGGACGACCGGGTCATTGTGCTGACGGATAATCAGCTCTGGACCAGTCAGAATCCTGGAGAAATCGTCGATGGTTTCCGCATCAATGCCCACTTCCTGCACGCTCAATTGTGAGATTCACTGCCGTCATCCTCAGCTTGTTGCTCGGCCAGTTCGCCGCTTCGGCGGCCTTGGTCTGGGAACCGGCTGGTCAGACGCAGGCGGTGTTTGCCGGCCAGCCAACCGCGATTCGTCAGGACATCCGTAATGACGGGGAGGAGGCGGCCACGCAACCCGTCCGGTTGCGGTTGATGCAGCTGGCTTTCAGCATCGCGGCGCCTGTCCCCGGCTGGGAGCAGAAGCAGCAGGTGGAAATCCCTGCCGGGCAGACTTTGCGGACGTCCGTGGATATCAGCCTCCCGAAAGTTACCAGTCCAACCCGCTTCCGGATCACTTGGAGCACGGAGGCGGGCGAGCTGTTGGGCAGCACGGAAGTGGTCGGTTGTCCCGCTAATCTGTTTCAGTCGCTGCGAATTGCCTCCTCCAGCCAACCGATCGGCCTGCTGGGTGAAACCGCCGGCCTGGCTGCACTCCTGCGCCAGCGAGGATGCCAGGCCCGTGAACTGAGCGCCTTGTCAGATCTAAAAACCTTTGAAGGCTCTCTGTTGCTCGTGGCGTTTACTGCCCGCACCAAGGCTGAGCCGGAAGACTCTGGCCGTTTCGCGGCCCAGCACGCCAAGGATCAGGGGAGAAGGATTGTCTGGCTTGTGGAGCCGGACAATCTTTCCCTGCCCTTCGGGCCGACGGTATCTGTTTTCACCCATGGTGAAGGCACCTTGGTCGTGAGCACCGGCATGAAAGTAGCCGAACTAACACAAAGCCCTTTGAACCAGCTCCGGTTGGTCTGGCTGGTGGAACTCGCGCTCGCATCAGAAGAGAACAGGCTGTTGTTGCTTGGCCGTCTCATGAACCTTTAAACTGAACCGCCTTCCATGAAAACAATCCGCTCAGTATTCACCGCCGCACTGCTGTTCACCGCCGAGTTCGCGCACGCGGGCGAACCGCTCTCGATGGCCGTCTTTGATTTTGAGACGAAAGAAGATTCCGCCAAGGAACTGGGCGGCAAGGCAGCCACTCTTATCAATGCCTACCTCTCGGCCGACCCGCTGGTCATCACCGTGGAACGTACCGACCTGCAAAAGCTTTTGGGCGAACAGGAACTCGGCCTTTCCGGCAATGTGTCGGCGGCCACGGCGGCGAAGGTGGGGCAGTTGACCGGTGCCAAGGTAATCGTCACCGGTCGTATCTTCAGCGTGGGGAATGAACTCATGATGGTCGCCAAGGTCATCAGCTCCGAGACCAGCCGCGTGTATGGTGAGGTGGTGAAGGGCACCTCAGCCAATGCCATCGACACGATGTCCCAAGAGATGGCCAAGAAAATCGGCATCATCTTAGATCAGAAAGGAGAAACACTCGTCGCCAAAGTGCCGACGCATGAGGAACGAGTAGCGAAGTTGAAAGAGGCGCTGAAAGGCAAGCAATTGCCCGTAATGCACGTGAAGATCGCCGAGCAACACTACGGCGGCCAGATCATCGACCCGGCGGCGGAGACAGAATTCGGCCTGCTGTTGCGTGAGAGCGGCTTCACCCTGGGGGATGCCCAGAGCACCACCAAGGTGGAGGTTGAACTGACCGGCGAGGCTTTCAGCGAGTTCGGACTGCGCAAAGGCAATCTCTATTCCTGCAAGGCCCGTGTGGAGATCAAGGTCGTGGAAAAAGCCTCGGGCAAGATCCTCTGGGCCGACCGCCAGACCAGCGTGGGCGTGGACATCGCCGAGCGCACCGCCGCCAAGACGGCGCTGCAGAATGCGGCGGCGCAACTGGCCGAACGCGTGCTGCCAAAGTTGGGGAAGTAAAGAATTCACCTGGAAGAAAATTCATGAAGGACACTTGGACCAACGGGCGGAGGAGAAGACCATGCTTCCGGCTGTGTAATGTTTTATGGCTGTTGTTTCTGACCTTAAACAGCGGTGGCCATGCCCAGAACAATGATACCAGGCAATCATGGAGGCATCCGGCACAGATTGCGTGGGAGGGGAAAACCATTTCAGAGACCACAGCAGCAGCGAATTCAGGTGAGGCCACGGCGCAGTATTATCTTGCCTGGATCAATTGGTTTGGTGAGCGCGGGCAGACAAACCACGCACAGGCCATACACTGGTTCAGGTCTGCAGCTACAAACGGAGTGCCCGAAGCCCAGTTCAAACTGGGAGTTTTGCTGGAGAACGGAATCGGATGTGCCAAAGATGCCACTGGTGCTTTATCTCTTTATCGTCAGGCTTCATCGGGCAGCAATGCGGTTGTGCAATTCAAGCTGGCTTATTTCAACGGTGAGGAACCTGTGAACAGAGCCAAGAGTGATGGGCAACTCGCAATGGCCTCTTCTCAAGGGTATTTGCGCGCCTCTTATCATCTGGCCAAGAGGAAATACTTGAACGGCAAGAGAGAAGAGTGGCAGGCATTTTTTCCGATCTGCGCTGAGGCAGCCGGATGCGGAATCAGTGAAGCGCAGTTTGATCTGGTGAGCATCTTTCTTGATGGCAAGGGGGCAAAACCAGATCGTGCGCTGGCCTGTCAGTGGCTTTGGACCGCCGCCTTGGCTGGCCACGCTGAAGCCAAAGCATATTTGCACAGTCAACATCGTCTGTTCCCGCCGGAGGAAAACGGCGCGGCTAAAAGGCTTGCCGGCGGATTTATACCCAAACAACCAAATCCCTTGTACGCGCATTGGGAGAGACTGTTGTATCAGAGGCCCGATTTTGAAGTCTCGAAGAACAAGGATATTGCGTTGCAGGCGGCCGCTGGCAAAGCCGACGCCCAGTTCGAATTGGGATTGGCCCTCTGTCATGAAAGCGGCACGCCCCGAGCTGTCGGTGTACAAACTGTCAGCGTGGTGAATGGGGTAAGGCAGAAACCGGTTCCTCCTCCAGCCACACCTCGTGATCTGGAAGCGTCGAAATGGCTGCGGCTGGCGGCTGACCAGAACAATATCGAGGCGGTTTTTCAATGTGGAATCAGGACGTTGAGTGCCGCTACGGGGGATGCTGAAAGGAACGAGGGGCTTCGCCTGCTCAAGCGGGCGGCAATGGCGGGACATCACGAGGCAAGCCACCAGCTCGCCTCTTTTCATCAGGACTTAAATGGTGCCGGAGCGCGGCTGGCAGAAGCTGTGCGGTGGCATCGGCAGGCCGCATCGGCTAATCATGCCTTTTCCCGGCAATGGCTGGACGGATTTCTACGGACGAATTTTATGACCGGATATTCCGGGCCTGTTCCCGCAGAACGGCAAGGTAAACTTTCCAGTGTTTCCAAGCTAGCCATCATTCCCACCGATCCGGCGCTGGCAGAGGTGGCCGACTTGCTCTCGGTAGCGTTTTCCGAATCCGCTCACGCCGTGCTTTTGGAGCGCCAGGAGATCGCCCGTATTTTGCGAGAACAGAATCTGTCTCTGCAACAGGCTCAGTCACGGCTCAAACTGGGGGAATTGCTGGGAGCTGACGGAGTGGTGTTTTTGCAGTTTTTTCAAAAGGATGGAAAGAAATGGCTCTCGATGCAGTTGGTGGCCGTGCGTCCGGGCGTCATCATCAATGAAGCCGTTTCTCCTTGGCCCCTGACTGATGCTCTGGCGTGGACCAGACTGGCGAGTGATCGGCAGATAGGGCTTTTGCCCAAGCTTTCGGTTTCCAAAGACCAAGCGGTGCCGTTGTCACTCCTCAATTTTACCTCCCCTTTACTAACATCCGAGACCATATCTTTGGATCGCGAAGTGACAGACCTGCTGGGGAGACGCTTGAGCCAGTATCCGGACATCTTTGTGCTGGAACGCCGCCGTCTGAACCAGCTTGCCGATGAAACAATGTTATCCTCTGGGGCGGCATCATTTTGGAGCGGAAGCTGGATGGTCGAAGGTGAGATCAACCCGGAAGGCAACGTCCAAGGGGAGCTTATGCTGCGGGGAAAATTGAGGGGGCCCGATGGCAAGGTGATAGCAATTGATGTCAGCGGACAGCGCCGGGACTTGTCCGGATTGATTGGGAAACTGGCGGAAAAGATGGTGGCCGGGGTGAACAGGGGCAACCAGTCTGCAGTCTGGGATCCCTTGGATGAAGCGGCACAATACTACGACGAAGCCCGGTGGCAGTTTTCCAGCGGCATGTGGAACGAAGCGCAAACCAGCGCTGAGGCAGCATGGGCATTGGGGCTAAGGATGCCAGAATTGGCACATCTACGTGTGTCCGCCTATGTTGCTCCATTGCCGATCAACGGGATGCGGCATAGTCGCGGCTACAATGTCATCCGTCAGGCCCGGTCGCCGGATCTAAATCTCGCAGTAACCGCTGTGAAAGCGCTGGATTCCTATCCAGACCTCCAACGCAGGGTGGGAGATCAAGATCCCAAAGTTTTGGAAGCCGGGGTGAAACTGCTAACCAGCTCACTGGAACTTTTGGAACAGTTGCACGAAGTGAAAGCAACCTTGCCGAAGGAGATACCCCTTGCGCTCTTGCGTGAGCAGGTACGACAATTGTCTGCAGACCTTGAGGGACGTCCCGGCATGCTGACGCCGGTATCGGGAATGTGTTATGCCCGCACCATGCTCATGTTGGCCCCATTTTGTGAGGAGACTTTCGAAGATGGATTAAAGCATTACGACAAGCTCGTCCGGAAAGGCATCTACTTCGATTTGCTCTCCACTGGCGGAGGCAATTGTTTCAGCCTTGCTGCGTGGGATGATGTCAATCGTCTGGAACAAGATCTTGCCAGGGATAGGCAGTTGGAAAAATGGCGTGATGATAAAGATTTCAAAGTCCAGATATCCGCCATTATGGCTTCTTTTTATGGGGCGGGGAGCTTTTACGAACAAGAGGAGGCGAGAGAACGCCTGGTGGAATGTTTTTTGCGAAATCAGCCAGCGGTCATTGATGGGCGGATTCCCCTCAAATTGTGGGACAAAGTCAAGAACGTCAGCTACCCAAGTGTGTCCGAAGCAGCGCCGAAGCAGTGGCAAATGGAGCGCAGCCGTGCTCTCCTAGCGAGGTTGGAGGGCCTGCTGGCTCCTCTTCTCCTTCCGGCCGGTGAAGTGGAAAGAGACCGGGCACTTCCTGGTTGGAACGAACTGGTCAGGGTTTTGAGTCAGGCGGTCAAGGAGAAGCGTGGTCTTACTCCAGCCGAACAGAAATCCAGCAGGCCGGTTTCATGGCTTGAGTTGCGCCATGCAGAAACCTTGAGTCCGCTTCTGATCGAGTACCGGAAGTATGCCAAGCCCGAAACTAACAGCCTGATGATGCTCTATATGCAGGTTGCCGCGATTTATAAAAATGCTGGCCAACCTGTGCCGGAAGGCCTTGAGATTACTCGGACGGCTCAACCGGCCAAGGGCGCGGCGAAGAAGAAATCCGACCCGGCAATTTCATCTCCCAAGATGCTTGCGCCTGTGCAGCCGGCAAATGCTCCGCTGACGGTGGTGAAGGTTCCGCCGGCGTCATCCAAGCTATCCATGACTGAGCTCAATGCGGTAGCATTGCATTTGCCTGCATCTGTGCCATTGAGTGCTGATGTGCCGGACAATGAACAGCCGCTAGATTTGGAGATATTGGATTGGGTTGTGGCCAAAGAGAAGCTGTGGGTCGAAGTGAGAAAGGCCTTCACCCGCAGTTGGAGCACGCGTAACGCGATGGGCATTCATAGTTTCGATGCGGATGCAGTTGTTGAAGTTAATCCCAAGGCCCTGCATCTGATGCAGGTGCATTGGTTAAATACGAACAAGTCCAAATCTCACGGAATGCCGCTGCCGGCGGGCGTCTTCCCCAATAAAAGGCTGGCAGTGACTACTACAGATCTTTTTTGGCTGGACGCAGGAAGATTGTCACGCAAAAGCCTGCCTTCCGGCGAACTAAGACTCCTGAATGTAGAGTTGCCATCAGACGGACGGTTGACGGTCGTAGGTGATCGCTTGTTTGTGACAGCGTCCGAGGTGGTGTTGGAAATCATGCCAAAAGATGAAAGCAGCCAAGTCTTGGCGAGCATCCGCAGACGTCCTGCTTTGGGACCTTTGGATCAGATGACAAATCTTTCACAGACGATTCTGATCGGCGGCCCCAACAAATCTTTGCGTGCTGCCATCAATGGGCACGTTTATCTTTTCAATGAAAACAGCCGAAGCTGGAAAATCGTCCATTCTTTGCCTGATCCGCGTTTTTCCAAGTATAGAAAAATGGGGGATGATTTGCTGGTTGAAACGCTGGGCCATCCCGACCCCAGCCCGGCACGAGTCGCAATTCTGGCTTCTGCGTCCCCCATAATCATGCCGGCCGTTCGCAGCTTTGGCGGGGTGAGCGGTCACTGGCAAATGCCAAAAGATATTCAGTTGTGGAGCGACGAGTGGGCTTCATTGGAGAAATTGACAATGTCTTGGGCGGGGCAA
>JAJNBN010000176.1 GCA_021156225.1 Verrucomicrobiota bacterium
CCGGATCGCGTCCGAACAGCGCGAACACCTGCGGCGACCAGGTGATCGCCTGCGTGGCGAGGTCCCACTCCCAGTCGCCGATACGGGCAATCCGCTGCGCATCGGTCAGCCGTTGCAGCGCACGCTTGGTCGCCCGCTCCGCCAGCTTGCGCTCGGTGATGTCGTGAGTTGTGCCTACCGAACGAATTGGCTTTCCTGCATCGTCGTAAAACGTCCGGCAACGCTCGTTGACAAACTTGATGCTGCCGTCTTCCATCTGCAAGCGGTGGTCGATTGCGTAGGGCTTGTGGTTGGCGATAGATTCGGTGTAGGCCGAATGCACCGCCGCGCGGTCATCGGGATGGACGCGTTGGAGAAAGGCCTCATAAGAGGCGCCAAACTGGTCGCGGTTGATCTCGAAAATACGATAGTTCTCATCCGACCAGATCAACTCATTGGTGCCAAAATCCAGTTCCCAGCTTCCCAACTTCGCGATGGCCTGGGCTTCGGCGAGTCGCGCTCGCTCTTGCTCCACTCGCTCGGCCAGTCCGCGTTGCTCTTGCTCACTGGTTCGTAACGCCTGTTCCGACTGATCGCGCTCGGTGATGTCGTGAGCCGTGCCGACAATCTTCGCGGGCTGGCCTGTCGTCTCATCAAAGAAAATTTGCGCTGTCTCCTGCACCACCCGCGTCTCGCCATCCGGCCGGACCAGACGATGGACGATGGAATATTCCCGACGCTCGCGGATCGCTGTCTCCATGGCCTGACGGACTGGCTCCCGGTCATCGGGATGGACGAGACGAAAGAATAGTTCGTTGCTGACCTCGACCGCCCCCGGTTCATAACCCGCGATGCGAAAACTCTCGTCCGACCATCGGAGTGCTCCCCGGCCAGTACCGTATTCATCAGTCAACTTCAGTTCCCAGCTCCCGATATGGGCGATCCGCTGGGCGAGCGCCATGTTGGCTTCACTGGCCTGCACATACTCCTCGGCCAGCTTGCGTTGCGTGATGTTGATGTGCATCACCACGGCCCCCCGCTGGCGGTCCTCCGCCAAAGCATTCACCCGCATCAAAAACCACCGCTGTTCAGCGGGCGCATGACAGGCATACTCCATCGAAAACACCTTTTCCCTGCCGCTCAGCACCGCCCGGATGCCTTCCGCCGCCCGGCGGGCATCATCCGCCCCGCTTCCCAGCGCCTGGTCACAAACCTTGAGATAATTGCTTCCTGTCGCTTGCCCCGCGTTAAGCCCCACATTGGCCCAGGCAAACCGCCGCCATGCCTCATTCGTGGAGACGATGTTTCCGACCGTATCCAGCAGGGCGATATGCGCCGGCAGCGCGTTGAGAATGGCCGCCTCCTTGCTTGCTTCGCTATGTCGCAACTGCTCCTGCGCACGTGCCAGCAGGAACATCCGCCCATCTTGGCCCACCACACTGTCCACCTCGCCCAACGTCAGCTCCTCCAGCCGTCGCTCCGTCTCCAGCAACGTCTCGATCAGCGAGGTGATCTCCTCATTCACCTCTCTCGGTGGCATTATTTTCACCTCATTCATGGGCGGCCATGCTTTCCAATCCTAACACCTGCAAAACACGTTCGGTCTGGCTGAGGTTGCCCACTATCTTTTTCGCGGGAGACGGCGCCAGCATGAGCAGCGTCGGCGTCATGAACACGCCGTCCACCAGCCCGCGCTTCGGCTCCCGGAGCACATCCACGATCTCGATTTGATAATGCTCCCGCAGGTGCGTTTCGCAGATGGACGCCAGATTGGCCCGGGCCAGCACGGAATTCTGCGTATCACCGGCCACATACAGCCGGAACTTGAAAAGCGCGCGGCCACTCACGCTTTACCTCCCGTGCGCTTGCTCCTCATCACATCCCCGCCGCGCAGTTCCCGCATCCGTATCCGCCCTCGCGATTGCTCACCCTTGAGGCTGTGGGTGGTCCGTTCTAGCAGTGTCTTCTCCACCTGCTTCGCCACCAGTTCCGTTTGCAGAGATTTCGCCCGCACCTCCAGCACCGCCTCCTCCGCATCCAGGCTCACCCGTTTCAATTTGCCCGCCACTTCCGCGACCTCTTTGGCGACGCGCTCCGCGCTCTCCTTTTCCCACCTCATCGTGCCCATCAAAACCTCGCCGCCCGCCGTATAGATATCCGCCAACGTTACCCCGTCATCAGTCAGAATCAGTTCCCGCACCTGATTTGAATGGGACGTACCCCGGGACTTGATGATGGACAGCCCCCGGTTGCGTTCCCCGGCTTGCACGAGGTAGTTCAGATGTATCCACGTGTCCGCGATCGTGGAGATTTGGAGCGGCGTGCCGCCCTCAAGCTGGCCGTTCATCTCATCCAGCAGGCTCGTGCAAACCAGCGTCATACCGTCCGCCTTCGACCAGTCAATCAGTCGCTCGGCCACCCCATGCGCCGTCAGTTCATTGCCCACCTTCGCCAGCGTGGACACCGGATCGATCACCACGCACCGGGCCTTGTGCTCCCGGGCCAGCGACTTGATGCGGACCAGCAGGCTCTCCGCGCTGCCGCTGATGGTCCGGGCGGAGATCATGCGCAGGACTCCGCTCTTCACATACCGGTCCAGCCGGATGTTGACCGAGGCCAGATTGCGGACCACCTCGCTCCCGTCCGAATCGAAACTGAAAAACATTGTCCGCTCGCCCCGGCGGCAGGCCGCCTCGGCAAACGCCCCGCTCAAAGTCGTTTTCGCCGTGCCGGGGAAACCCGTGATGAGCACGCTCGCCCCCCGGTAGTAACCGCCCCCCAGCATCGTATCCAGCCGCTTCACCCCGCTGGAAACCCGCTCCTGCGAGACGTTGATCTCCTTGGGTCCGAGCGTGCGCGCGATGGCCACGTCGAATCCGCTGGTGCCGATCACAAATGGCGCTTCGTTTTCATCAAAGCTGGAGCCCCGGTATTTCAACACGCGCAAATTGCGTTGGGATACTCCCAAGGCCACCCGGTGATTCAGCGTCACCGCGCAGTCCACCATGAAATGCATGAAGCTGAACGGGTTCGGACCAAATGAACTGGCCTCATCCCCGCCCGCCTTGGCGGTGATCAGACCGGTCATCTCGCGCTCCAGCAGCCATTCCTGCAGCCGGTAGATTTCCCTTCTTCTCATGGTCGCATCGGGCAACAACGCCAGCACGATGTCGATCGCATCAAACACGATGCGCTTGGCCCCCATCTCGTCCGCTTGCGCTCCCAGCGCCGCCAGCATCCCGCTCAGGTCGAACTCTCCCGCATGGATCAGTTCCGCCGAAGGCTGGGCATCCAGAAAGAACAGGCTTTTGCGCTGCAACTTCGGCAGCTCCCAGCCAAATGCCTCCGCATTCGCGACCACCCGCTTGGCCGTCTCCTCAAACGCCACAAAAATCCCCGGCTCACCCAGCTCCCGCGCACCTTCCACCAGAAAGCGCAAACCGAACAGGGTTTTCCCCGAACCCGGCCCGCCCACCAGCAGTGTGGTCCGCCCCTGCGGCAGCCCTCCATGAGTGACCTCATCAAAACCCGGGATGCCCGTGCTCGCCTTGGCGTTGTTCTCGTTGGTCCGTTTTTTATTTCTTATCATCAGCAAAGGGGAAAATCCGAATTAAAGCGTAAATCGGCAGGCACGAAGGAGAATGAGGCAATCCGGCTGTCCAACCGGCCAGACAGGACGGCCAGAACCAGATAGAAAAAATGTTCACATTTCACTCTGCCCTGCTTTGACCAGTTAGCGAACTTAATCGGAATATATTATCAAGCCCTGGACTGCTCTGAGATCGGTGCCGTAGAAACAGCCTAACCGCCAAACTCCTCTGTGACCGGCCAAATGCTTTACTTATAAACCGTAAGAACCGGCGCGCCAAAGCTCACTTTAGCTCCTCGTCCCGTCCCTGTTCCCGGGGAAAAAGCGACCTCACTTCCCCCGATACTTCGAGGGATTACGTATCCGGTCCAAACGCTCCGCTTCCTGTTCGCTGACCACCACTTTCGCCTCTCTTCGTCTTACCACGTTCCTCACTGTCTGCGGCAAATACCACACTTGCCTGGCCATCTCGCCTATTACCCGCATGATGTGCTCAAGCATTTTCATAAACAGCTTGCTCTTCAGTCCTTGAGCGCAACCTTCGGTGTCTTCAGCACCCCGCGTCGATAAGTCGACTTCACAAACGCATCCGCACGAAAGCCACTCGGCCCGTCCCACGGCATAAACCCTTCGTAACCATCCGCCACGAAATCGCCTTTGCGGACGAGTTCATTCCACGCCAGCTTACGCATTCCGGCGGCCGCAAGCGATTCCGGCGAAGCTCCTGTTTCCGCGCCGTCCGCTTCAGTTTCGATATCAGATTTCATAGCTATTGATTCCTTGAGTAAAGTTTCCCGGATCACGCCCGCTTGGGACCCGCCAAAAACAGCACGATCCCGCCCACGAGAGCCAGCGCTCCCACGATCGGCGGCACGAAATGACTGTCCGTCGTCTTGATGCTCATGCCGAGAAACTCGATAGGTCTGCCCGGCGTCTTGAAGGTGATGCCCGAGTAAGCGAGCACTACGATGCCGAGCGTCACTAGTAGGACAGCTACGATGGTCTTGGTGTTCATAATGAGATTATATGGAGGTTTGCTCGGGAGCTTTCAGCGGCCCGATACATTGTGCATGTCGAAGAATATTTTCTCCGGCACGCGGTCACCCCGGTCCATGAAGGCGCTGGGACTGAAAGTTTTCATCTGCTTATACATGTCTTTGCCTCCCTCGGGCGGAAACGCAGTGAACATGATCAAGGGCGAATCACCCATGGCTGCCCCGGCAAAATCCCCCTTGCTGTTTGTCTTCACGGCATAACTCGTCGGCGTGTTGCCCAAGTGTGCCCCGTTGACCTCAACGCGCATGCCCGATGGTTCCGATTCGATTTGGATCGTTCTGCTTGTGGTACGCGGCGTGGCGCATCCGCTGAAACCGACGATCGCCGTTATCGCACCGATTATCAGGAGCGAACCAAATCCCTTCAAAGTATCCGTCGCGCGAAAAGGTATGTTCTTCATAATCGATTTGCTCAGGCGCGTCTGCCGGAGATGACGTTCACCAGGATCATGATGATGGCCACCACGAGCAGGATGTGAATGAACCCGCCGATCGCGGTGCTGGTCACCAGACCGAGGAGCCACAGAACGATGAGGATGACTGCAATAGTGTATAACATAAGATTTGTTTTAAGTTGAAAAGAGTTCGCCCCGGGCCGGTGCTTTCGCCTCGGCCCGGGGCGGATCGAATTACTTGGCCGCGACCGGAGCGACAACCATGTTGTTGTTCACGCTGATCACCCCGTGGATATCGGAGACCAGTTTGGTCACCAGGCTCTTCTCAGCCTCGTTCTTGGCCGAACCGCTGACCGTGACGATGCCGTCCGTCGTGGACACCTTCGTCTTGAAGGCGCTCGTCGAGCGATGGGACACCAGCGCGGACTTCACTTGCGCCGTGATGGAAGCGTCGTCGATCTTCTCGCCGACCGTCTCCGAAGTGGTGACCGGCGCCGTGGCGACCGTCATCTCGTTCTTCACTGACTTCACACCTTCAACGTCCTTGGCGTACTCCGTGGTCAGTTCCTTCTGCGCCATGCTGGAGGCTTCGCCGCTGAGGATGACCACGCCGTCTTTCACATTCACGTCCGTCTTGGTCGCCCGCACATTGCGGTGGAACAACAGCGTGCTCTTCACCTTTGTGGCGATCCAGCCGTCTGAATGCTCAGCCGGCATTTCGCCCTTGATCTTCAATTGATTGTCCACGCTCTTGACGCCCGGGAGATTCTCCACGGTGTCCTGCGCCCACGCCTTGTGGGAGGCGTCCGCCACGGTGCCCGTCAGCGTGACGATACCGTTCTTGGACTCGGTACGGATGGCGTCGTCCTTCAAGTACGTCTTGAACACATAGGACTTCTTGGCCGAAGCCTCGATGCGATCATCTGTCTCCCCGGCGAAGACGGACGAGCTGGTGACGAGCATGACGCTCAACATGGCGATGGGATAAATACGTTTCATACCGTTGATTTCTTTGGAATAACTGCGATTCGTTTTTAACATTGGAGTGAGGCTATAGCATCCCTGCGGCTTGATTAGATGGGGGTATCCCCCACGGTTAAGGGGAAGGCGAATCACCGTTTACCAACCGGGCCAGGAAGCATAGGCCACGTGTCGCCATCACCGGTCCGATGAGCTGGACATCCTGCCGGACTTTTTCTCAGTCCCTTTGCGCGGAGCCGCGGGCGTGGCGGGCGGCTCATTGGTTTTGTCCATGTATCTTCGGATCAGCCAGTGTTTCTGCGCCCCCTCGATCAAACGCTCCAGTTCACGCATGGAAGTCTGCGTCTGGATGACCAACCCCGGAAGCTCTTTCGTTTCATCAGCCACGGCATCCGTGATTTCCGGCAACCGCGCCGTACCCTTCTGCACACTCATCACTGCCACGTTCAGGTTGGTGACCACGTTTCGCAATTCCTCCATCGTCACATTGGCCCGCACCAAAAGTTTCTGCGCCTCATCCGCCACGGCCGTTTCCGTGAGCAGCTTCCCCACGGTGCCTTTCCCCTGCTCCACTCCGGCGGTGATGCTTTCCAGCCGGATTGCCAGTTGATCCACATGCTTCTGCGTGGCGGTCAGATCGGCTCCCAGCTTCGTCCAGGTGTCGAGTCCTGCGTTGACCTTCTTGAGCACCATCATCGCCTCACTACGGACCTCCTCGACGGCCGTCTCCAAAGCACTTTGAAACTGGTCATTGCAGATGATCGAAGCGTTCTGTTCGGGCAAAGGCGTGCCTTCCCCGCGAGTTATTTCAAAAAATGAATCTCCCGCCACCCCGAATTTCTTTTTCACGACTGCCGATGAGTCCTCTCGCACAAACCGGAAAAAATCACGCCGGATGCTGGTGTGTGCCTCCATCCGCCCCTTCGTGTCCACCACGACATCACCCACGGACCCCACGCGCGTCCCCAGAAAGTAAACCTCGGACCCTTGACGGATCCCCGCCGCCCCATCCTCCGGCAGGATGATTCGCAGCGTGACGGTACTCTTGAACCAGCGCTGGCTGTGTCCGGTCCATATCAGTGCACCGATTAGCAAGGCGATGATGACGAGCACAAACGTCCCGGTGATCTCGTTGACGCG
>JAJNBN010000177.1 GCA_021156225.1 Verrucomicrobiota bacterium
AAGGGGTGCGCGCTTGTGCGGTGAATGCCCTCGGCTGTATGGCTCAATCATCACCCGATTTGATCCCTGAATTTGCTCTCTTCATTAAAGATTCTTCCGTGTTAGTCCGTATGCAGGTGGTGCATTGGCTTTGGCGATTTTGTGCCCAAGGCAAAGCGGCCTTGGATGCCTTTTTGATCGCGCTCAGAGATTCTGACGACGGAGTCAGAGCCTGTGCTGTTTCCGGGATTTGTGCTCAGGCCGGGATACTCTCTTTTGCCATATCTCCGTTGCATGTTGAATTGGCCTATGCCTCATGGGGGGTAAGGTATGGGTTGCTGGTGTTGGAGCATGAATTGAATTCTGCACCCCTGTTTTCCAGAAGTGAGGAGGTTCTTCCGTTGCTTGAATCTCACTTGAAGATTATTGCCAGTGCTCAGACCATCCGTCCCGGATTAGACTATGCGTTGTCGCAAGCTTGCATCGCCATGGTCCTCGTTGACCCTAGGTTTCGCTCTTCCTTTCAGGGTATTCTTGATGAGATCAAAGCAAAGTCCAAGTTGACCCATAATCCATTCTTTGGAGGCTTGAAACGATTTAGTGCTTCCTCAGACCTGCCCGATGATTCTTGGCGTGAAATATCGCTGCACCTCTTATCCATCAATGAGATCGATCCACAAATCGCCCAATTAATTTACGAGAGAGTATTGAAGATGCATCGTCCGCCACCTTGGTGGTTGCCTCAGTTTTCCGTCCCCTAATTGGCCCGTGGGTGCAACCCACTTAGATCATCCCCGCCCGCTTCCTTAACACCCACTCCAGCGTCAGCAGCAGCACCAGCGGCGTGAACCACCACCAGCTCTGCCACAAGATCGTTTCGCTCTCCACCACGCGACCTTGGCTCAACGGACGCAGCAACTCCGCCAACCGCCCCATCTCCTCCTCGCGCAGATACGTTCCGCCCGAGTGAAACGCCAGTTGCTGCAGCAGTTCCTCGTCGCAATGCAGTTGCGCCATCTCGCCCGCGCCCTGTGGCTTCACGGTGAAATTACTCCGCACCTTGATGTCGCTGTCCGGCAGTTCCGCCGTGCTCACACGCACCTCATACTCGCCTTCCTCCAGCTCCGCCGTGCGACCACGCAGCACGCCACTCGTTCCTTCGGCACTCAGCGCCACCGTCGCCACCTTCTTGCCATCCTTGTAGAGCTGCGCTTCGGCACGTGCGTCCATTTTCAAGCGCCCTTGGTTATCCCGCACCCGCACCCGGATTTCCGCCGTATCACCCGGTGCGTAAGTCATCGAGCCGGTGTCCAAAGCCACATGCTTGTCCTGCACGGGGAAGGGGGCTTCCATCACCCATTTCGCCGCCTGATTCCAGAACTTCTGATGATGTATGTCACCCACCTCATACCGCCAGCGCCACGTTTCCTCGATGCCGTTATAAAGCACGCGCCCCGCACCCACGCGCCGATACACGATCGAAGCTGCCTTTCGCGTCGCATCACTGACTTCCATCACGGTTTCCGAGCCCGGCAACGCGTCACTGCCCGCCGCCCAACGCGGAGGTTGCAAGCCCGCCCAGATTTCTTTGTTCCGCTCCGGATCACCCGCCAGGCTAAAGGCACCTTCCAGCGTGCCCGAGGCCACAAACGTCTGCTTCAGCCCGCCACCCTCCAACGCCGTTCCCCGCCACTCCACCGGCAGCAACGTCTTCAACGGCGTGGCCACATAATCCTTCAACGGATGCCGCGGTCCTTCTACGAACATGATGCCGCCGCCACGCTGCTCTACAAATTCTCGCATCCACTCCAGTTCGATTGGCGTGAACGTATTCTGCGGGAGATCGCCAAAGATGATGAGCGCATAGCTGAACAGCGTTTCTTTATCCGGCGGGAACTGTCCCGGCAGCTTGCCGCGCACCCACTTCACCTGCTCGCCGCCCACGCCCGCCAGCAGATTGTTCACATCCCACTTCTGGTCGCGCTCCATCAAGTTGCGCAGATAGCGGAATTCCCAGCGCGGCCGTCCATCCATGAAGAGCACCTTGGGCCGCTCCGTGATGGCACTGAAACGCATCGTGCTGTTGTTGTTTCCCGTATCACGCTCATCCTTCACCGTGCTGATGCTGACGTTCAGATTCAGCGGCAGGCTGCTGAACTTCAGATCGCGATCCAGTTTTTGCATCTCTGTACCCACGATTCCCTTGATGGGGAAATCAAACGCGATGGACCGCAAGCCACGTTGCTCCGTGACAAAATTCTTTTCCCACAGCGCGATGCCTTGATATTCGATCTTCACCGTGAATTGCTGCCCCGGCGTCGCATCATCCTTGATCTCCAGTGAACCTTTCACTGACGAATCCTGATACACCGTTTCCGGCACTTTCACCTCCAGCACTGCCAAATCCTGCGGATGATTCGCCGAACCGATGCCCACCACATACATCGGCGTTTTCTTGGTCCCCAGCAGCTTGGCCAATTGTACCGGCGTGGGCCCGTTGTTGTGCTGGCCATCCGAGAGCACCACGATCGCTACGCGCTCATTGTCTTTCACCGCTTCCAATCGTGTGCGGATGCTGCTGTTCAAGTCCGTGCTGCCAAACTTAGGCGTAAAATTCAGCGACGTGGAGATGGCCTGCTCTGATTCCGGCCACCACAGCATCTCGCTCTTGTTCGCCCCGAGATTATGCACCTCCAGGTGATGCTGCACCGAGAGCCGCGAAACCAGGCTTTCGCTACCATCTAGCAGCAGAGATTCCACACGCTTGTAGCGGGGCAGGGTATCATACTTTGCCGTGGCCGCCTTGGACGACGCGTCGCCTGTCATCTTTTCGGCATGGATGTTCAGGTTCTTCATGAACTCCAGTTCCCAGCGCGTTGCCGGTTCTTGGAGACGGAAGAGGTCGTTCAGGAAACGGTCCACATCATTGCCGATATCCCGCTTCGTCAATTCCGTGGCCTGATTAAGCAATTCATTCTTGAAGCGATCGCGCATCCCGCTGTCCACCTTCCAGCTCTCCGGACGCACCGTGGCCAGGCACTTCGCCGCTTCCTCCAAATCTTTCAGCACCAGCTTGGCTTGCTCACGCAATCGATCATTCGGCCACTCTGCCTGTGTGCCAGTGATGTGTCGCTTGGCGCGTGAAAGTGCCTCGGAACCATCCACCAGCACCGTGTCCAGCTTGCCCGGTGGCAACCAGCCCGCTTGTTGCGCGTAGAGCAGCTTGCGCGAGGCCGGCATCTGCTGATCCGTCACGCTCATGCTCTGCGAGACATCCACAAAAAACATCACCCGCGCCAGTTCGCCGATGATCTGCCGATGATGCAGCATAGGACCCGCGAGCATGAGTAGCAACCAGAGGATCGCCAACGAACGCAACGTCGGCAGCACCCAGCGCAACATTCCCTTGCGCGTGCGCGACTCCCGCCAATAAAGCCACCACGCCAGCACGGCCAAGCCAAGCGACAGCGTCAGTGTCGCCCACAGCGACCAGTCCCCATTGAGGCGTAAAACCGTAGTCTCGTTCATCGCCGCCTCCTTACGACCCACTGTTGCAGCAGCAGTTCGCTGAAGAGCATCGCCAGCACCAGCCACATCAACGGCCGCCACAGCTCACTGCCGAAGCGGCGACTGCGATCCAGCTCCTGAAATTCTTTAAACGATGTGATGACCTTTGCCTCGAACGGCTCCGCGACTTTCACTCGTTCCGCCGCGGTGAGTTGCAGCAAATCAGATTCTTCGCGCGATGTGCTCGCCACGAAATGCGTCACTTTGCCGTCCGGCGCGGTGAGCAGGTATTGCCCGGGCCTCTGTGTGCCGCGGAACTCCGCCAGCCCGCGCGTGCCTTTGTCGATCACCGGAACATCATGCTTCTGGCCAGCTGGGTCCACCATCATCGCCTTCTTGCCGATGGCCGATTTCTCCAGGAAGACCGCCGCCGGTTTGCCCACTTCAAAATTGCGCGGCGGGAAGATGGTCGAAGCTAGATAGACGACGAGCCGTTGTGTCAGCGGCAGGTAGAATGACCGCACTGGCAGATTGCTCCAGTCCACATCACAGGGAATGGCGCTCAGGATGATGCGCCCTTCGCCCAGCTTCTTCTCTACAAGGAACGGTTCACCCGTTTCAAAACGTGCCAGCACATTTACCGTTTGTTCCTCTTTGCGTTCCGCCAGCTTGAACCAGGAGGAGATCTCTCCATCCGACAGGTTGCCATTGCGCGGATCGTTGAACATTTCCATGGCCGGATGTGAATAATTCTGCGAGATGATCTTGGTCGTTTTTTTGGCGGTGGCGGGCGTGTTCAGTGAAGCAAGGGGCAGGGGCAGCATGCCGTTATCATTCGCCAGCACGCGATTATACCAAGTCGTATCGATGCGGTCGCCCGGGAAGATGAGCAGGCCGCCGCCGTTGTTCACGAATTCCTTCAACGCCTTGACCCAGCGGTCGCTAAGTTGACGCACATTCGCCAGCACCACCGTGCGGTACTTCGGCAGATCCTCGATCTTCAAGCCGTTCTCATTATCGATCACCTTGGTCGTGATAAGGTCTGTCAGGTCGGACTTCGATTTGCCAAAGGGCTGCAAAGCGATCTCGAGGAAGTCCGTCTCACCTTTCAGCGGTTCCACGCTCGGCGCACCATTGAAGAGCAGCACCGGCACCGTATCCCACACCGGAATGGCCGCCTGAAAACTGTTGTCCGCCTTCAATGTATCCGCATCCGCCACGATCTCGATGACATGGGAGCCCGCCGTCTCAAATGCATGCGTGAACAAGACCTGCTGCCGCTCACCCGGCCCAAGGTTGATCTGTGAAGCGCCTTTTTCGGTGCCATCCACGCGGAAGTAAACGCGCAGTTCGGAGTAAGTGCGTTCACCGAAATTGCGCAGGTTCGCCCGCACTTGGATCGGCTGGCGCACACCCACGATGAGCCGCGAGAAATCGAGCGATTCCACGCTGACGTTGTCGTGACCCTCCACGCCTTGATGCACGAAAGTCACCTGGGGAGGCAGCGGCATGGCCTTCAGCAACTCCGCTGCGCGTGCGCGGTTCGGCGCTTCTTCATCGGACCAGCTAATCTTCTGGAAATCGCCCACCACCACGATCTGCCGGTAAGTATTCTGCATCTTGCCCAGCATCGCCGCCGCTTTCTCGAAAGAGCCTGCCACATCCGCTCGCCCGTAACCGGCATCCAACTCACTCACCGCCTTGCCCAAGCGCGACAGGTCAAAGTTCGGCACTGATTCCAGATCAGGATTTTCCCCCGCCATCAAGATGACCTCCACATCGGAGCCGCGACCCAGACTCGTGATGATCTCACTTGCTGTAGTGCGGGCCTGCACGAAATTCCCCGTATCTTTGCCTCCGGATTCCATGGAGTAACTGTTATCCAGCAGCAGCACCATCGACGTCTTGGAGGAGCCCGCCAGTGCGGCCAATTGACTTAGCACCGGTCGCGCCATGCAGAAGGCAAGGATGGCCGGGATGAGGCAACGCAGTAGCAACAGCAACAGTTGCTCGATGCGGATTCGCCGCGAATTCTTGATCAGCGCCACATCCATGAGATGCGTGGCACCCCATTTCACCACGCGGAAACGGCTGCGGTGGAGCAGGTGGATGATGAGCGGTATGGACGCTGCCGCCACGCCACCGAGCAATGCGAAATTCAGGAAGGTCATGCGCGTCCCAGCCGTCGTGTCAGGTATTGCGCGAGCGCCTCGGCGTAAGGCTGGTCTGTGATGAGGCGGACGTGGTCGATGCGATGCCGACGGCAACCATCAATCAGTTCCTTTTGGAACTTCTCAAGATTCTCGAGATAAGCCTCACGGAATTGCGCCGGTTCGACCATCCGGTGCCAGTCCGCCTGTTCCAGCGATTCAAAACGTGTCCACGACTCGAACGGAAACTCCAGTTCATCCCGGTCCATGATCTGGAAGAGCACGATCTCATGCTTGGCCGCGCGGAAATGGGCCAGCGCCTTGATGAGATCTTTCACCGAGGCAAAACAGTCCGAGATGATGATGAGCAATCCGCGTCGCTGGATGCGCGGCACCAAGGTGCGAAAAACATCGCTCAGCTCCGTTTCACCTGCAGGCTTGCTCTGGTCCAGTTCGTCCAGCATCACCCGCAGATGGCCCACGCCAGAGCGTTGCGGGATGAAACGGCGGATTTCGGTGTCAAATGTCACCAAACCCACGCTATCCCGCTGCTGCATCATCAGGTAGGAAAGGCAGGCGGCAAGGCGCGAGGCGTAGTGATGCTTCGTCACCCCGTTCTCATTGCCGTAATTCATCGAGCCGCTCTGATCCAGCAGGATGGTCGCGCGAAGGTTCGTCTCCTCTTCGTACTCGCGGATGTAATAGCGGTCCGTCTTGCCGAAAAGCTTCCAGTCCAGCCGCCGGATCTCATCACCTTGCACATACTGGCGATGCTGCGCGAACTCTACGCTGAAGCCCTTGTGCGGCGACTTGTGCAAGCCCGAGAAAAACCCCTCCACCACCAGACGCGCCACCACTTGCAGATTAGAAATCTTCTGCAGGTCCGTGGGCGAAAGTAGATTGGCGACGTGAGCCACGAGGTTAAATTAAGCGGTGTTTAGTAAGGTGCAGAATGAACTTAAGCGATACGGCTAAGTTTGCTTCTTTGTCCATGCTGCGAATCTCTTCTTAACCTCTTCATGAGAGATGATACGACCTTCATCAGCAGCCTTCTCTCCATCTTTGATGGCAGCGAGAATGGCTGCGTTTTCAGCTTCTCTATTTTGTTTCTTAGGATTTGCAGGCATTACAGCACGCTCTTCGCCTCACCCTTCGGGATCGCCTCAAGGATTTTCCCGATGATCGTATCCACCGCGATGCCTTCGGCCTCGGCGTTGAACGTCGGCACGATGCGATGGCGCAGCACCGGATAGGCGAGCGCCTGGATGTCGTCGATGGTCACATGGAAGCGGCCTTGCAACACGGCGCGCACCTTGCCACCGAGCACCAATTGCTGGCAGGCACGAGGACCGGGGCCCCACGCGACCAGTTCCTTGATGAAAGGCAGGGCATCGGCCTCATCCGGGCGACTGCGGCGGACAAGGTCCAGCACGAAGTCCAGCGCATGATCCGGCACTGGCACCTTGCGCACGATCTTCTGGCACTCGATGACTTCTTCAC
>JAJNBN010000178.1 GCA_021156225.1 Verrucomicrobiota bacterium
AGGCCTTCTATCCGAACTGGGACGCGGATTACGCCGAAGAGATGCGGCGGCAATTCGGACTTAATGCATCCGCGAGGATCAAGACCCTTTCCAAAGGCCAGCGCGCCAAGGCGGGCCTGCTCATCGCGCAAGCCCATCGGCCAGACCTTCTTCTGCTTGATGAACCTAGTTCCGGCCTCGATCCGGTGGTGCGTAAAGACATCATGGAGGCAGTGATCAGAACGGTGGCTGATGAAGGCCGCACCGTTTTCTTTTCCTCGCATCTGCTCGATGAGATCGAGCGGGTATCAGATTACATTGCAATGATCCAGCGTGGGAAGCTGGTCATGTCAGGCTCGTTGGACGATATCAAATCGCAACATCGCCGCCTCACCTTCCGCTTTGATTCTCCGCAAGCCAGCGCTCCGGCCATCCCGGGAGCCTTGTCCGTCTCCGGGAGGGGCAGGGAATGGAGCATCACCTGTGGTGCGCGCACTCAAATGCCCGAGATCGCGGCTGGCCTCCACGCGTCAATCGTCGAAGAAGCGCCGCTCACGCTTAATGAGATCTTCGTGGCACATGCGGCGGCCTCGGCGGATCAAAAAACTGTCGCAGCGTAATATGGCGAGCCGAATTGGCATGCTGATTTGGGAGTTATGGATGCGCAACCGAAAGGCGGCTGGCGCGGCGATCGGCCTTACCCTCTGCGGCCTGCTTCTCAATACCCTGCTGAGTGCGGTAGATGAAACGACGGCAGCACGCGAACGGCGTCTGACTATCGAAGTCATGTTGATGTTCGCTTCGGTGATTCTGTTGTTCGCGGTCTTTAATTATACGGAATTCAATCCGCAAAAGGAGTGGACCGGATTTCCCTACCGGCTCTTTACGCTGCCAGTTCCCACCTTCGTCCTGTTCTCGCTGCCGCTGCTGCTTGGTCTTGCCGCAGTGGAATCGCTTTTTTGGTTCTGGGTCAAATTTGTCTTCGCAGAAGGCGAAGTTCCCAGGCCGGGCTGGATCGCAACCCTGCTGGGGACGTTCATGCTCTGCTATCAATTGATTCTCTGGAGTCTGGCCGGTTATAAAATCCTGCGTTTGATTCTCCTCGGCCTGGTGGGTGTCGGCTTTATCGGCATCGGCTTTCTCCCGGGCTTCGCTGACATAAATTCCTCCAGTCTCTTTTCGGAGAAAAGGCTCACTTTGCTGCTGCTCCTTGTCGCCGTATGTGTCTTTTTTTCTGCCTGGATGTGTGTGGCCCAGCAAAGGGCCGGCGGTGGACGTCGTCGAGACTGGTTCTTCCTTTTCATCGACGCGCTCGCAGACATCCTGCCCCGTCGGCGCACTCCGTTCAAATCGCCCGCTCAAGCGCATTTCTGGCTCGAGTGGCGACGCAACGGTTATCTTTTACCTTTTAGCGTGGGAGCTTTGCTGCTCACGGTCATCATCCCTCTCTCCTGGAAAACACGTGCGGATCCCCAATTAACATTGTGGATTTTAGCGTGGACCCTCGCTGCACCCATGGTTCTCGCGGTCCCGATAGGGAAGGGATTCTCAAAGCCGGATTTCTGGTCCGGTGATTTGACGCTTCCTGCTTTCATTTCCGTCCGTCCGATTGCCACGGGCGAGACGATTGTCGTAAAGTTAAAAGTCGCCGCGCTGAGTACGCTGTTCTCTTGGTCCATGGTTTTGATCTTTCTCTCCATCTGGCTTCCGGGTTGGGCAGACCTCTCATCCCTCACGATGATCCGCGTGGCCTTCTGGATGGTGCACGACCATTCGGTGCTGCCACAATTCTTGATGGCGGCCCTTTTGCTCGTGGCCGCTGCTCTCCTGACTTGGAAATTTCTTGTGAGCGGTCTCTGGATCGGCCTTTCCGGCAGTAAAAAACTTTTTCTCGGGTCCGCGGCGGCGTACAGCCTATTGGTATTCGGTGGCATGATCGGTTTCGCCATCCTTGCCCATTATGACCGCTTTTTTCAGGCCTGGCTGCGGGCGGATTCCAACCAACTGCTTTCCCTCCTCAACACCTGCGTGGCCGTCGCGGTGATCGGAAAATTTTGGCTCGCAGCGCGTTCCTGGCGGTCTGTTCAAAGACAAAGAACCCACCGGTATCTCGTCGGGTGGCTGACGGTTGCATTTTTAGGGATCGTTCTGATCCATCTCTTGTGGGCCGATGGTATGCTCACGCTAGCGCTGATGGCACTCCTAGATTTTCCTCCGTTGGATCCGATCCGTCTCCGCAATTTCATGATCCTCGCTGTGCTGCTCTTGATTCCGCTCGCCCGGCTGGGACTGGCACGTTCATCCCTCGCCTCTAATCGACATGGATAACCCCATCAGATCGAAACATGGACGCGTTCTAAACGGATCTCTCGTCGTTTTCGCGATCCTTGGAACGTGCGTCGCGATAGTCCTCGCGCTTGGCGGGGAATCTTACATACGTCTTCCGGTAAAGGGCGCGAACTTGCGCGCCAAGGTTAGCGGCGGCGGGGAGCCCGTCATTGTTTTCGAAGCAGGTGCTGGCGGTCCCTTGGAGTCATGGATCAAGGTGCAACCGGCAGTCAGCGTATTCGCTAGGACATTCTCCTATGATCGCGCCGGGAACGGCCTTTCGACAAAAAGTTCTTCGCCACGCGAAGGGAGGAACATCGCCGCTGAACTGCATGCGGCTCTGGAGAAAGCGGGTCTTTTACCTCCTTATATCCTTGTCGGACATTCTCTGGGTGGACCGTACATCCGCGTCTTTGCTGGGCTCTACCCAAATGAAATTGCGGGACTGGTTCTCGTGGACCCAACACAGGAGGACTTGATTGCTTGGGCCGAAGCCCGGGACCCGAAGTCAAGGCATGCGAACCGAAATCGTCCTGACAACGAGATCGATTGCGCACCGGCCACCTTCGTCCAGGCGAATGAAAGTCCGCTTCCGAACGTTCCGATCTTCCTGATCAGCGGGCAAGGGCCGAAGGTCATCCCTTCGTTTGTGAGTGGTGACTTCCAACAGGAATTGTTGAAGGATCAAAGCGAGAGTTATCCTGCCAAGCTGGCATTCTATCAGCAATGGCTGCAGCCCTCCAAAACCTTAGTGCCGTGAACCTGTGCGCTAAGGGGTTAATGGAAGTCATGGTCGTGATGAGAAAGCACAGAAAGAGGGATGGCTTTAAGGAAAATTGGGGGAGAAGGAAGCTGGAGCCAGTTGTCGGGCTTGAACCGACGACCTGCTCATTACGAATGAGCTGCTCTACCACTGAGCTAAACTGGCGTCCACTAGCCATCTAGAGATAGCGGTGCTCATACCATCGGTGCAAGCGATTTTTCTCAGAGATGCAACGATTTTCCCGTTCAAGCCGGGATCATTAGATAGTAGGGCTGTCTCGCAAGGAGACACATTTGGACAGTGGTGGTGCAAACCTGTCGTCCAAGTTGCAAATCCCGCCGGATAAAGGGGTTGGCATCATCAATGCTTAGAGAGGTATGCTTGCTGGTCGATCAAACAGGCTGGCAGGGCAAACACACATGAAATCCAAGCATCTGTTACTCAAGGTGGACCGCCCGATGGCAGCGTCTGCTGAAGAGAAGCGGGCGCCGGTTTTGCTGAATCTACTGCGTATGCGGAGTGATTTTGCGCGCCGGCAACAGATGACTGGCACCTGGATGAGCAACTCAAACACCGTTTCTTCACATTCGTCATATGGCCTGGTTCAATCTATTTAAGAAGTCAGATTCCATGCATGGGGTCGCTGCGGAAATTCCGGCCGATTCCGAAGGGCAATACCAGCTCGGATTCCGCTATGCCTCCGGTCGCGGGGTGCCAAAAAACATGGTTATGGCTTATAAATGGCTAAGCATGGCCGCCGCGCAAAACCACGAACAGGCGATCGAATTGAAGAATATGATCTCGGAACGGATGACGCCCGACCAGATCAGTGAAGCCGAACGCCTCGCGACAGCACATGTGCCCCAACGGGAAGTGGCGTATTAAGAGGTAAAAGCGAATTTTTGCAAAAAGGCTTGCTCCGGGTTAAGCTACTACCTATTGTGCGCGTCCTTAACCGCGGGGTGGAGCAGCCCGGTAGCTCGTCAGGCTCATAACCTGAAGGTCCTAGGTTCAAATCCTAGCCCCGCAACCAATTTAGTCCCTCAGATGCAAATCTGAGGGATTTTTTGCGTCGGGATCTAGACTGGAGATGAAGTATCAAGTTTATGTGATCCAGAATGCGGAAGGCCGGTTTTACATCGGACTTTCGGAGGATGTGGCGCAGCGGTTGTCGGATCACAACAGGGGTGTGTCGAAGTGGACGAAGAGTCGGGGGCCTTGGCGGTTGGTTTGGAACAGCGAAGCGATGACGGTCGGCGAAGCTAAGAAACTGGAGAGCTTGCTGAAGAAACAGAAAGGCGGCGATGGGTTCTACCGTATGATCGGCTTGAGGCGGAGTGCAGGCTCATAATCCCGCATGCGGGATCCAAGTTCAAATCCTAGCCCCGCAACCAATTTAGTCCCTCAGATGCAGATCTGAGGGATTTTTTGCGTCGGGATCTAAATAGAGATGAAGCCCTTGGAAGATGGAAGTGGTGTTAAGGTCGAAGAGCGTGCAAACTCAAATGAAATAAGCGGGATAAGCTCTAATGACTAAAGACAAGGCCATATCGATAGCCAAGGGCTATCTGATTGCGGACGGAAGAAGGGACAATTGTGATGGAAATATCAAGGCCCTCTTTATTGATAAGATGGCGCTTTTGAACAGCTACGTGAAATCGGAAGTGGCAACGGGCGCTCCCAGTCGTGAGCTTTTGCTCGTGAGGGAAAGGGAGATCGCCGAGCATGAGGATCATTGGGAGGTTTTCATAGACCATTCGTACGGCACGATGATCGCGAGCACGATCTTCTTGATGGTCTTCATCAAAGACGGAAGGGTGGAAGAGGCGGGATATGTTTGAAGATTGACACGGCGGTCGCGGAGAAATTTACAGATGCTTGATTGTGGCAGGCATCAAAATCCTAGCCGCTCAACTACCTTAGTCTCTCAGATGCAGAAATTAGAAGGCCCCAGACTCTTGTGTCTGGGGCCTCTGGCAATAATCTGAAGAATACAGCTAACCCGGAGAACGCAGTTTGGGTTCGCGTTCCCAGATGCGACCGTTTTTAGCCTGTTTGATGAATCGCGAAACGGATTTGGCATCCGCAAGCGCGATGACTCCTTCATCGGGTGCGAGTCCAGCGCGGTCCAAGAGAGGTTGCGCTTCGCCAGTGTGGCCAATGACTTTGAGATGACCGAAGGCGTCGCGGACCCAATCCACGGCGGCGGCTTGGGTGGCCAGTTCTTTCACTGACTCCGCACCAGTCAGGATTACCACAGCATCGAAGAAAATCGAGGGTGCGCCGGAGAGGGAGAGATTGGGCGCAGTCAATTTGCCTGTGCTGTCAGTGGCTCCGCCAATCTTTGGTGCGATGATCGCGACGGCCGCTTTCTCGGCTTTGGCCGCGGTGCGGAGAGCTGTGAGCAGGGTGGCATCGAAACCGTCAGCGATCAGTATACCCAGTTTGCGGCCTTTCAAAGTGGCGGGGGCTTTTTTGAGCAGGCTCAAGGCATGGGATGGTGGCAAGGTACGCGGTTTGATGAACGGCTGGATTTTGTCCGCTTGTCCTTCGAGTCCCAACGCTGTTTCGACGGCTTGCTGCAGGGCAGGATCGATATGTTCGAGGTGGCCGAGCATGCGGTGGCGGATGGGAGGGAGTTCCACTTTAGCGAGTTCGAAGCCTAAAGCGCTAGCTAAGTGACGTTGCTCTGGTTCGGTAAGGGAACGATAGAACAGACGCGCCTGCGAGTAATGATCGGCGAAGGTCTCGGTGCGCAAGGTGGTCTTCTCGCCCATCATCTCTTCGATGAAAGGTTTGTACCCAAAGGAAGGGTTTTCGCGAGGAGAGGTTGGATCAATGGAGTTCGGCTCGTAGTTCGCGCGGCCTTTGGGGACTTGCATCTGGTGCATGCCATCCCGTTGCTGGTTGTGGAAGGGGCAACGCGGAGCATTGACGGGGATTTGATGAAAGTTCGGTCCGCCCAAGCGACTGAGCTGGGTGTCCAGGTAGGAGAAGAGACGGCCTTGCAGCAAGGGATCGTGGCTGAAGCCGATGCCCGGGACAATGTTCGCTGGGCAATAGGCGACTTGCTCGGTTTCGGCGAAGAAGTTATCCACATTCCTGTTTAAGACCATCTTGCCGATCATACGCAGGGGTATGATTTCTTCGGGGATAATTTTGGTAGGATCCAAGACATCGAAGTCGAGATTGTCGGCAGTCTTTTGATCGAAGACCTGCAGGCCGAGTTCCCATTCCGGGAAGTTGCCGGACTCGATGGCTTCCCAGAGGTCGCGACGGTGAAAGTCGGGGTCGGCACCATTGATCTTCACGGCTTCATCCCAGATGACGGAGGCGGAACCGATGGTGGGACGCCAATGGAACTTCACGAAATGGGATTGTCCCTTCGCATTGATCATGCGGAAGGTGTGCACGCCGAAGCCTTCCATCATGCGGAGGGATCGGGGGATGGTGCGGTCGGACATGATCCAAGTGACCATGTGCATGCTCTCCGGAGTCAGCGAAATAAAATCCCAGAAGGTGTCATGTGCTGAGGCGGCTTGGGGAAAGCCGCGATCGGCTTCCATCTTCACGGCATGGACGAGATCGGGAAACTTCATCGCGTCCTGGATGAAGAAGACAGGGACGTTGTTTCCGACGAGATCGAAGTTGCCCTCTTGGGTGTAAAATTTGACGGCGAAACCCCGAACATCGCGCGGCATATCGCCCGAACCGGCACCACCGGCGACAGTCGAGAAACGGGTAAACACCTCGGTTTTGGTCTTCGGATTTTGCAGGAAGGCAGCCTTGGTGATGTCCGCGCAAGATTCGTAGCATTGAAAATAACCGTGAGCACCAGAGCCGCGAGCATGGACGATGCGCTCGGGAATGCGTTCGTGATCGAAATGGGTGATCTTCTCGCGCAGGATGAAGTCCTCCAGCAGGACAGGCCCACGAGTGCCGGCCTTGAGCGAGTTCTGGTTATCAGCAATGGGTATGCCCTGATTGGTGCGGAGAGTGTGGGCTGGACTGTCCGTGGTTTGATGAGTTTCGGCGGGACGATTCGTTTTCGGATTCGATTTTTTCATCGTATAAAAACAGTTCGAGAACGTTCGGGTTTTCGACCGGATACAACGGGCGGATTCAGAGCCAATCCGTGGTTTGGTTAATAGGCCCTGACCTGAGGGCGGGCCATGGAGGTCAAACGTGCTTCTTCAATCTTTTGAAGATACGTGGGGAAGGGTGGTATGCGTCGCCATTCGTTACCCACATGCTCAAAGACGCGGGCGTGGATGGCAGACTTATCCTGACGACTGGCGACCTCGACATAATTCCAGGCAGCCATGCGGGTTTCAAAAGAAGTCATGGAACTGGAGGCTGGCCATCCCAAAACAACCACTGGTTTGTCTGCGATAAGGAGCCGTCCGTCCATGGATGCGGAATAATGGGACATGGGTGTATCAAAGCGCAACGGGCTACGTTTGAGAATTGGGGTGAGCACCCCAATTAGGCGTGGACATCTACGAGTATCATGGGGAGGGCGTTGAAACTCCTCTGATAATACCTGCGCGAGCGTTGGCCAGCTGTGGTAAATTGAAAGGTGGTGATGTTATGAAGCATGACGTCCATCCAAGTGCAGCCGAACAGCCGGACGTGGCGGTATGGAAAGAGATCGTGGTCCAATACCAGAAGCCTTCGACGGCGCGGGCGCTTGGGCAAATAGCGAACACCTTGGTGCCATACGCGTTATTGTGGTATCTGGCTTATCTGGCGTTGGCAGTTTCATGGTGGCTCAGCATCGGGCTGGCCATGCTGGCGGGGGCGTTCCTCATCCGTATTTTCATCATTTTTCACGATTGCGGTCATGGATCGTTCTTTAAATCTCGCACCGCAAATGATGTGGTGGGTTTCATTGCGGGTGTACTGACCTTCACGCCCTATTATCATTGGCGATGGGAGCATTCCGTTCATCATGCGACCACCGGACATCTGGATAAACGGGGAACGGGCGATGTCTGGACCATGACGGTGCAGGAGTATCTGGAGTCATCCCGTTGGAAACGCTTCGCCTACCGGTTGGCGCGCAACCCTTTCATTCTTTTCGTGATTGCGCCGTTGTATCTGTTTGTGATCGAGCAACGTTTTCCTTCCAAGGGCGCGAGTAAGCGAGAGCGGATGTCCGTGCATTGGATGAATTTGGCAATCGTGGGCATGGCGGCCGTGTTAAGCGCCATCTTCGGATTGAAGGCCTACCTGGTCCTGCAATTGACGATGATTGCCGTCGCCTCCATGTCAGGTGTATGGCTGTTCTACGTGCAGCATCAGTTTGAGGGAGCCTATTGGGAGAGAGGCGATAAATGGGACTATACGACCGCCGCACTGCAAGGCAGTTCATTCTACAAGCTGCCGCGGATCCTCCAGTGGTTTTCGGGTAATATCGGTTATCACCACATCCATCATTTGAGTTCGCGCATTCCTAATTACAATCTGGAGGCCTGTCACAATGCGCATCCATTGTTTCAGAAAGTTAAGCCGATCACGTTGGGATCAAGTTTGAAATCCTTCCGTTTCCGCCTGTGGGATGAACCGAACCGGAGATTGGTTGGCTTTCGGCATATCCGGGGCCTGAAGCGTAAAACTCAACGGTGAATCCAATGGGTGGAGACGCTCGCGAATCAGGCTGCCTCCAAGGTGTGTTTACAAATAAAAGTTAACGGATGTGCCGAGGGATCGAGAGCGAGCGTATAACCAGGGATGTCGAGGGCGAGACCGTAAGCACTGGGAGCTTTAATGGCTGTGACCACGTTGTAGTCTGGCGATGTGATCAACTGCCGGAGGCAGAGGTGGCTTTTGCGCCATTTTTCCACGGGTAAACCACCGTCTTCAAACAGGGCTTTTTGGATGTCTGGGGGGAAATTTGCAATATCGATGGCGGTGATCCCATCGGTCGTTTGCCAACGTTCACAGATGCAAGCGGGGATATCGTATTCACCCCCAACCATTTCAGCGAGACAGATGGGCAGACAATCCGCGAAATACTTGGTGGGAACGCCGTCCAGATTCCATCGTCCTGCTTGGGCCGAGGTATACGCGGGCAGCCATTCATCAGGGGAGACCGGAGTAACACTCCAAAGAGGAGTGCCCGCAGGAATGTGGGCAAATAGCTCAGGCTTGCTTTCCAGAAACTGCCCTACTTTGAGCTCAAACTCTTCATTCTGCATAGTGCTCGATAAAAGACGGACCGGGAAATTCAGCATCAAGCGAGCGAATCGCCCGCCAGCGGTAAGATGCAGTGAGATCTATTCAGCAGGAAGAGTACCGACGTAAAGTGGCATGAGATGCGCTGAAAGTTCCCGTGAAAACTTTCCTCCGTAATAATGGTCTATCGATTGTTCTAACGGGCATCTTCCTGCTGTTGCTAGTCGGCCAGGCTTTGACGGGGTGGAAATCCCACAATGAGGAGCAGCGAGATCATGGGCGCGCGGAGATGACTTTTGACATCTACTTGCAGTCAGGTCATTTCTGGGAAGCTGTTTTTGAAAACTGGGAGAGCGAGTTCTTGCAGATGGGTGCCTATGTGCTGCTGACGGCATTTCTCTTTCAGAAAGGATCCGCAGAGTCGAATGATCCGGAGGAGAAAGGAAATACTCCGCCCAAGAGGACTAAGGATTCACCCCGGCCCGTAAAGGAAGGAGGCTGGAAACTGCGGCTGTATGAACACTCGTTATCGATAGCGCTATTGCTCCTATTCATCGGTTCATTTGTCGGCCATTTACTGGGTGGAGCCCGACTCCATCAGCAGGAAAACATTGAGCATGGAAAGGCAGCGGGAACTATGTGGGATTACTTCACCAGTTCGCAGTTTTGGTTTGAGTCTTTTCAAAACTGGCAGAGTGAGTTTTTGGCGGTCTTGACCTTGGTAGTGCT
>JAJNBN010000179.1 GCA_021156225.1 Verrucomicrobiota bacterium
GTGTTTTTCCGGTGGAAATCTAGGAGCCAGCATAGACTGAGAGTTGATCTCTCTAAAAATCGTGTAATTTTTCGGCATTTTCGCACAAATCTCCGCGTTATGATCCATCACGTCACACAAAAGTTCGAAGAGTAACATCACAGTTTAATTTTCACGTAACGGAATCGTAACCCTCCCGCCACGATTCTGACATAGTCCCTCCTTAACGTTCCCTTCTGGTGACGTTGTATTCTTCGTCACCTGCGCATGCTTGTATGAAATGGAACGTGATTTTATTTGCCTTGCTGCTGGCTAACGCGGCCGTGGCCCAGGAACAGATTGCCGACGCTCGCACCACTCTCCAGAAGTGGGTGGAAACCCGTCAGATGGCCTCGAAACTTCGCGCCGATTGGGCGGCGGACAAGGAGTTGCTGCTTGAATCCATCAAGATGTTCGAGCGCGAGGCCAAAAATCTCGACGAGCTTATCGCCAAGGTGGATACCGGCAATGGGCAGGTGGGCAAAGAACGCGCCGAGCAGGAAAAACTCGAGGCGCAATACAAAGAAACCTTGGAGAAAGTGAAGGCGCTCATCCTGAATCTGGAAAAGAAAACCCTCACCCTTTCCAAGACTTTTCCACCACCTCTGGCCGAGAAGTTGGACACGTTCATCAAGCGTATCCCGGAAGATGCCGCCGCCACCAAGCTCACCGCTGGTCAACGTTTGCAGCCGCTCGTGGCCATCCTCTCTGAAGCAGATAAATTCAACGGTGGCATCGCTATTGCCAGCGAGCTGCGTAAGGATGAGGCTGGAAATACGGTGCAGGTCAGCACCATGTATCTGGGCCTGTCCCAGGCGTACTTCACGGATAAGGAAGGCAAATTCGCGGGTGCGGGCACTCCTGGTGCTGATGGCTGGAAGTGGACGAACGATGCTTCCCTAGCTCCTGCTATCACCAAGGCGATTGCCGTTTATAAGAAGGAACTGTCCGCTGCCTTCGTTTCTCTCCCGGCCAAGATCCAATAAGCATTTTCATGAAACTTCGTTTGCCCATCATTACCGCCCTGGCCAGCCTCGGCCTCACTCTGAACGCCGCTGCGCAGGACTTCGCTGCCGTCTCGGCCACCGCCAAGGCAGATCTCGAAAAGTCGCTCGCGGAACTCTCCCAAGTGCAGAAGCAGGTCGGCGAGGAGCGCATCCCGCTCTCCCAGCAGCTCAGCACCGCGGAAGAAGCCGTGCTGAACAAGCGCAAGGACTACGAGAAGATCCAGCGCCAGCGCGATAACGATCTCGTGGACTTGAACGTCCTCAAGGACCGCGTCCGTAAACAGAAGGAGGAACTCGAATATGTGAACGGCCTCCTGCAGGAATTCACCGCCGTCTTCGAGTCGCGTCTTCACATAAGCGAATTGCAGGTCTATCAAAAACAGGTCCAGGCCGTCCGCCAAGTTGCTGGCAATACGGACCTGTCCTTGGAGGACCGCATCTCCAATCAGTTCGGTCTCCTCGATCTGGCGGTTACCCGCATCGAGGCGCTTAACGGTGGTCATTCTTTTGAGGGCCAGGCACTCACACCCTCGGGCCAGCTCGACAAGGGCAAGCTGGTCTTGATGGGGCCCGTTGCTCTATTCGCATCCGCCAATGGCACCACCGTCGGTATGGTCGAGCGGCAGGTTGGTTCCAAGGAGCCGACCGTCACCGTCATGGACCCGAAACTCGCTTCAGCCATGAGCCAGATGGTCAAAACCGGTGCTGGCGACTTGGTGCTGGATGCCACACTTGGTAACGCGCTCAAGCTCGAAGCCATGAAGATGGGTGTCTATGACACGCTCGCCCAAGGCGGTCTCGTGATGATCCCCCTTTTGCTGCTCGGCGTCGCTTCCGTCATCATCGCCTTGATCAAGTGGTTCCAATTCTCCCGCATCCGCCTGGCCTCGGCCTCCGATGTGCAGAAGGTTCTGGATCATATCGAGAAAGATCAGGAGGGCGCTGCCTTGGCTCATGCCCGTGCGATTCCGGGACCGGCCGGTGAATTGCTGGCCACCGCCGTCGAGCACGTGGATGAGAAGAAAGAGTACATCGAGGAGATCCTCTACGAGAAGATGCTCGACGCCCGCATCAAGGTGGAACGCGGCATCGCCTTCCTTGCCTTGGCGGCCACTACCGGCCCGCTGATGGGCCTCTTGGGTACGGTGATGGGCATGATCGCGACGTTCAAGCTCATCTCCAGTCACGGCAGCGGTGATCCGAAGCTCCTCGCCGAAGGCATCTCCGAGGCGCTCATCGCCACCGCGACCGGCATGGCCGTCGCGATCCCCGCGCTCTTGCTGCACGCCTTCCTGAGCCGCAAGGCCAAGGGCATCATCGGCAGCCTGGAGCAGACCTCCGTCGGTTTCATCAACGGAGTGAAGGAAACCGAAAAACCGACGTTCGTTTAACCCGTAAACCGCTCAAGCCTATGAACGATCTTTGGTCACAGATACTCCACGTTTACATCACCGGAGGTTGGGTGATGGGCGCGCTGGCGTTGGTGGCGCTGGTCTCGTATGCAAGCGCGGCCCAGTTGATGAGCTGCCTCTACCATCGCGGCCTCACGAAGGTGACGGATGGCGATATCATGCGCTGGGTCGCGAACCCGGCGGAATCACCCAAGAGCCTGCAGCCTTTGGTACATTACACCCAGGATGGTGTGCATTCCTTGCGCGACATCGAGGGCCGCTTCCGCGAAGTGGAAGCCTCCCAGATACCCGAGATCGATCGCCGCCTCGCCTTCGTGAATGTGATGGTCATCTCCGCGCCGCTGTTCGGGCTTCTGGGCACGGTGCTCGGCATGCTCCTGACTTTCAAAGCCATCGGTGTCGGTGGCAGTTCCACCTCGGAGATCATCGCCAAAGGCATCAGTGAAGCCCTCATCGCCACCCAATCGGGCATGATGGTCGCTATCCCCGGTTTGCTGATGTGCTTCGTCGCATCACCCGTAAAGACGTCCAACCTGCCATCCCCGCTACTGCATCATGAGATTTCGCCGTAATTTAGCCGAACCGGACGAACCGCTGGAGTTGAACCTGATTCCACTCATCGACGTCATTATGTTCCTCCTCATCTTCTTCATCTCCACGACGACTTTCGTCGAGGATACAGGCGTTCAGGTGGACAAACCGCAAGCCGCCTCTGCGGAGCAGTTGGACAAGAACAGCATCCTCATCGCCATCACCGCGCAGAGCCAGATCGTCTATGGGGGTCGTGAGATCGGCATTGGCGGTGTACGTCCGCTCGTCACCCGCCTGAGCAGCAAGGAAGAGATGCCCGTGATCATCCAGGCGGATTCCGCCGCTCCCGCCGGTATGCTGGTACGCGTCATTGATGAAGCCAAACTGGGCGGCGCCAAAAACGTCAGTCTTGCCTCGGCCCGCAGCAAGTCCTAGCTGGCGAATTGATTTGTAACGGCATGCATAAAGAATACAGACCACCACCCTCGGTATCTAACGTCCGCCTCTGGCCGATTGTCGGTGGGGTGCTCTTTGCTGTCGTCCTGTTCCTGTGCCTGCCTCTGCCTACGCTCATGTCCAAGAAGGAGAGTAAAGAGCTGTTGGAGCTGACCAAGGTGGCCACCTTGGACACGCCTCCGCCGGAAGAGACCAAGGCCCCCGAGCCTCCCCCGCAACAGCAGAAGCCTGAAGAGATCGCGGCCCCGGAAATTTCCACGGCGCAAGCGCAGCCCATCAGCCTCGATCAGTTGACGGCGGATGTGGCCGTCGGCGGCGGCGGTTTCCTCGCCGGCATGCTGGCCCCTTCATCCACGGGGATGGAAACGATGCAGGAGTCCGTGAAAGAAATGGTTTTCAGCATGGAAGATCTGGATCAGAAGCCCGTGGCGGTCGCGCAGATCCAGCCCACCCATCCGCGCGATTTGCTGAAAGCGAAAGTGGAGGGGCAGGTGGTGTTGCTCTTCGTGGTGGACGAAGAGGGACGCGTCGAAGATCCGCGCGTAGAAAATTCCTCCCACCCTGAATTTGAAAAACCCGCACTGGATGCCGTGCGCAAATGGAAGTTCAAGCCCGGCACCAAGGAAGGCGCGCCGGTTAAAACCTATATCCGTCAGCCCATTCGCTTCTCCATCGCGCGGTCCTGACCTCAAAATTTTAATATCATGAAACGGACGACAATAAACTGGCTGGTTGCCCTGACTCTTTCGCTGGGGCTGACTTTCGAAGCCTCTGCGGCCTCCCGCAAATCAAAGGGTGAAAACGTCGAAGTTAACGTAAAATCAATTACCACGATCCCGGCGATGAAGTTTGAAGCGCAGCCGGTGGATACAAGCAATCCTTTGGCCAACGCCTTCAAAGATCCAGCCTTCGTGAAAAGTTTTCTGGGCGGTTACGGCGTAAAGGCGGATGTGGAACCCAAGTTTGACCAGACTAAAACGAACGAGGTGGCCTTCTATCGTGAACTCTCCCAAGTCATGGCGCAGGATCTCGGCAAGGCAGCTTACATGATTTCGACGAACCTGACGGAGGAGGCCAGCCCCATCTTCGATTATACGCTGGGCACCATTCTCCTTCAGAACGGCGAGAACAGCAAAGCCATCGTCCATCTGGACAAGGCCATCGAAAAGTTTCCTTCCTTCCTGCGGGCGTGGCGGAACTTGGGCATGGCGCATGTCCGCGCCGGTAATTTCGGTGAAGCCATCAAGCCCTTCACCAAGGCCGTGGAACTCGGCGGCGTGGATGGCCAGCTCTACGGCATGCTGGGTTACTGCTACATGAACGAGGAGCGCTACCTGTCCGCCGAAGGCGCGTATCGCAACGCCATGATCTTCATGCCGGAGCACAAGGACTGGAAAATGGGCCTCGTCAAGAGCCTTCTGGGCCAGAGCAAGTTCACCGAGGCCGGCCGCATGGTCGCCGAGCTGCTCGCCAAATCCCCGGATGACACCAGCCTCTGGACGCTCCAGGCCAGCATCTTCACCCAGCAAGAAGATTTTAAGAGCGCCGCCGTGAACTACGAGGTGCTGCGCAAGTTCGGCAAGATCGATTTTCGTCAGCTCATGGTCCTCGGCGACATCTACATGAGCCAGGATGCGAAGGAGCTCGCTCTCGAAGTTTATCTCGAAGGCGTGGACAAGGAAGAAGCGGGCAAAGCCGAACGCACAGTTCGCGCCGCGACCATCCTTGCCAGCCGCGGTGCTTTCGATGAAGCCGAACAGCTCGTGAAAAAAGTGCGGGCTGTCCATGGCGACAAACTCACGTCCGATGAAGATCTGAAACTTCTGAAGGTCACTTCCAAGGCCGCTCTCGCCAAGGGAGACACGGATGCCGCGATGAAAATCCTGGAACGGGTCATCGAGAAAGATCCGCTGGATGGGGAGGCCTTGCTCATGGTGGGCGACCACTACCTGAAAAACCAGGAGTATGAAAAAGCTGAGTTCCGCTTTGACCTCGCCGGTCGCATTACCGGCTACGAGGCGGATTCGTTTGTCAAAAAAGCCCAGATCAAGGTCAAGCAGCAGAAGTACACTTTGGCGGTCGAAGATTTGCGCAAGGCGCAGAAGCTCAAGCCGCGTGACAGCGTGCAGCGTTACTTGGAGGCCGTGGAGCGCATGCTTCGCCAGTCCACGGGCGCGTAATGGGGTTTAAGGGAAGCCGTACCGTGGAACACCCAAGCATAGTGAACATCAACGCCTTTTTTGTGTCTTGCAACGGCGTACGCCGCCTTTGGCTGGCCTTGCTGCTGTCCCTGGTCCCACTCGTGCTCATCGCGCAAGATGCGGAGACCGGCGCTATTGCCGGCCGGGTCTTAGATTCTTGGCAGGGCAGCCCGGTGGCGGGAGTGACCGTGCTCGTACGGGGCACCACGCTGGGCACTACGACGGATGCAGCGGGCAACTATACCGTCAGCAGAATTCCTCCCGGTACTTATGCCGTCGTTCTCTCCCGCTCCGGTTACAGCAAGGCCACCTTGGCTGATGTGCGCGTGGTGGCGGGGCAGAAAACCCCGGCTGATTATTCTTTGAAGCCCGAATTCTTTGAGATGGAGGCGTTTGAGGCGGTAGCCGAGCCGATTCTGGATCAAGGCACTACAATTTTGGTTGAACGCCAGCAGGCGAACATCGTCATGGATGTGATGGGTTCTGAGCAGATTTCGCGTCTCGGGGCAGGGGACGCGGCCGAGTTGGTAGGCCGCACCACTGGCGCTACTTTGGTGGATGGCAAGTTCGCTGTCATTCGCGGTTTGGATGAGCGCTACACCTCCACCAGCATGAATAAAGGCGAGATACCTTCTGCCGACCCGTATCGCAAGTCGGGTCAGTTGGACTTGTTTCCCAGCGAGTTGATCGGGGCCGTTGAGGTGAGCAAAACTTTCACCCCGGACCAGCCGGGCACGTTTACTGGTGGTGCTGTGAACATCCGCACCAAATCCTTTCCTGAGAAGATGATCCTGAACTGGTCCGTGGGTGTCACTTATAACGAGCAAGCCAATCTTAACCCGAATTTTTCCTCCTATCCCGGTGGCGATCTGGATTTCCTTGGCTTTGATGATGGCACGAGAGCTTTGCCCGCCGCCTTGGATGGCACCACAATCCCTCGTCCGAATTTAGGCACCGGTGCCGTTCGGGCTGCAAACAATGCCCTGCTCTTTGGCCAGACCCGTGCTTTCAAGACCACCGAGATGGGTCCGGTCACAAGCACATCTCCGCTCAATACGGATCTTTCCGCTTCTTATGGCGATCGCACCAAACTCTTCGGGCGTGAGTTGGGGTTCTTCGCCGGTCTGAGCTACAGCCGGAAATACAACCATTACGACGACGGCGTGGTGTCGCGTTACAGGCCTTCTGGCACTAGCATCGAGGAAAGACTGAACCTGCGCGACGTACGTGGTGTCGAGGAGGTCGCGTGGGGCACGGTCGCCAACCTCGCCTACCGGCTTTCCGATGATCACGAGATCAGCATGAACTACATCTACACCCAGACGGGTGAGAGCGAGGCCCGGCGGCTTCAAGGTTTTAACATCAATCAGGACGAAGACGGTGACGTTTTCGATTCCACCGTGCTCCGTTATACCGAACGGCACATGAACATGTATCAGTTCCTGGGCAAACACCAGTTCCCCGATTTTTTCCACATGGAATCAGAATGGCTGGCTTCTTTCGCCACGACATCCCAGGAGGATCCCGATCTGCGCTACATGTCCAAGTTCAATCGGGTGAGCGGGCTTACCGGCTTCGCCAACAGCATTTTCCCGACGACCCCGACCCGTTACTTCCGTCTCCTCGAAGAGGACAATTTCACGTTCCGCTTGGATAACACCTTTCCCATCCCGGTGTGGAACGAGCTTGAAGCCCAGTTCAAGACTGGCTACTACTACGCCTCTTCAGCGCGGGAATACAACGATCGCGGTTTTTCCTACGAGAGTTTGACCGGCAGTTTCGCCCCTTGGAATGCGAACGGCGATCCTAACAGTTTCATTCCCATCATGTCGGGCAGCGGGACGGTCGATGATTTTTTCATCCGAGCCTTGCCTAAGAACTCTTATTTTGGCGAACAGATCATCCAGGCCGGTTATTGGATGAGTGAACTGCCCGTGACGGAAAAATTGCGGCTGATCGGCGGTGTCCGTCTGGAAACCACCTATCTGGCTGTGGAGTCCACCGGAGGTACGGTTGCCACCACCTCGATCCAGACGGAGTTGAAGCAGCTCGATCTCTTGCCAGCCGTCGGGCTGATTTACTCTCCCCTAACCAACATGAACGTCCGGCTGCATTACTCGCAGACCATCGGTCGTCCGAGCTATCGGGAGATTGCTAACGTGGAAAGCTTCGACTTCGCCGGCGGTGACACCCTGGTGGGCAATCCCAACCTGAAGATGGCTGCCGTCAACAATTATGATCTGCGCTGGGAATGGTATCCCCGCCCCGGTTATATTGTTGCGGTTGGTGCTTTCTACAAAGAAATCGCCAATCCAATCGAACAGGCTTTTGTGACGCTGGATGGCGAAAAAATCATCTACGACAATCGGGAATTCGCCACAGTGCAGGGCCTTGAGTTTGAAGCCCGGGCTTCGTTTGATTTTATCGATGACCTGCTCGCCGATTTTAACGGCGGGTTCAATTTCGCCTATATCGAATCGACTACTGACCTCACCCCGACGGAATTGCAGAACAAGCGACTGATTGACCCTGCCGAACCGGAAACGCGTCCCCTCTACAACCAGTCGCCTTACATCATCAATTTCGACTTGGGCTATGACAACCGCAAGTCCGGCACGGCCGCCACCATCGCTTACAACATCGCCGGTGAACGTCTCGTCATCACCAATCCCTTCGGCAAAGACATCTATCAGCAGCCCGCTGCCAGTCTCGATTTCAGCATTTCTCAGAAATTGGGCCGCTCCCAACGCTGGAAAATCAAGCTCTCGGCCAAAAATCTCCTCGACCCTATTAACGCGCGCACCTACGGCGCCGAACCCGATGGACGCATTTACAGCCGCTCCAGCCGGGGCCGCTCTTACGGTGTATCGCTTTCTTACAGCTATTGATCTTCTTCGTCCGCGAGCCTCTTAACGGGATCGTAACCTGACCGCAGTTTGCGCGTAACCTGTCGCTGCCACTTTGGACGTGATCGCAAGTTTACTCTGCACCAACAAAATATGATGAACATGAAAAAATTACTCCGATCCCGACTCGGATTTCTCGCCGGTCTCGGCCTGCTCGCGGGCGTCAATGCCCAAGGGGCCCAGATCGATGTATTTAACAGCAGCATCACGGGCAACGTGGTCTGGACCCGCGACAACACGTACATCCTGAAGGAGATGGTGTTTGTGGAGAACGGGGAGACGCTGACGATTGAGGCGGGGACCGTGATCAAGGGAGATGCGAACGCGACCGGTTCGCAGAAGCTGATCCCGTCGCTGGTGGTGGCCCGTGGCGGCAAGCTCTTCGCGGAAGGGACGCCGACGCAGCCGATCATCTTCACGGCCTCGACGGACGACGTGGGCAACCCGTCGGACCTGGGCATCAATGACCGCGGCCTTTGGGGTGGCGTGGTGCTCCTGGGCAAGGCGGGGATCAACTCCTCCAAGAACGTGACGGGCCAGGCGAGCTCGCCCAAGTATGACGTGTTCGAAGGGCTGATCGAGGAGGAGAACTTCCGCTTCGGCGGCAGCGATGACGAAGACAGCTCGGGTGTATTGCGCTATGTGTCCATCCGGCACGGCGGTCGGCTGATCGAAGTGGGCAAGGAGATCAACGGACTGTCGTTGGCCGGTGTGGGCCGGGGCACGACGGTGGAGTATGTGGAAGTGTTCGCGAACGAGGACGACGGTTTTGAGTTCTTCGGCGGGACGGTGAACACGAAGTATCTGGTGGCGGCGTTCTGCAACGACGACTCGTTTGACACGGACCAGGGCTATCGTGGCAAGAACCAGTTCTGGTTCGTGATCCAGGCGCCGACGGGCACGCGCAACTACGGTGGCGAGTTCGCCGGAGACCCGGTGAGCCCGAACAACCGGACGCCGCTGTCGGACTTCACGGTTTACAACGCGACGTTCATCGGCGCGGGTGTGGGCAGCGACAACACGACGGACAACACGGTGTTCGACTTGAAGGAGGACACGGCGGCCAAGCTGTACAACTCCATCTTCACGGACTACGTGCGGGACGCGGTGAAGATCCAGAACAACGCGACGAACCGGTTCAGCGCGGGGGACATCGACCTGCGGAACAACATCTGGGGACTCTTCGGCAACGGCACGGTGACGCCGACGACGGTGGTGGCGGACATTGTGAACGGGGCGACCGCGCAGGCGCTCTTCACGGAGTCGGTCCGGACGAACCTGTTGACCAACCCGATGCTCAAGGGCATCAGCCGCACGGCCAACGGCGGCCTGGACCCGCGCCCGAACACGGGCTCTCCGGCCCTCACACCCGCCAACATCAAAACCACGCCGGTTCGGCCCGAGCGAACTGTGGGTGGACCGCTGGACCGCTCTGTATGAATACGGCTACACCCCGGCGGTGGGTGCCAACATCGTCAATGTATTCAACACGGCAATCTCTGGTAATGTGACTTGGTATCGCACGAACACGTACATCCTGAAGGAGATGGTGTTTGTGGAGAACGGGGAGACGCTGACGATTGAGGCGGGGACCGTGATCAAGGGAGATGCGAACG
>JAJNBN010000180.1 GCA_021156225.1 Verrucomicrobiota bacterium
AACATGATCCTGGCGGATGAGATCAACCGCACGCCGCCCAAGACGCAAGCCGCGTTGCTGGAGGCGATGCAAGAGCATCAAGTGACGGCGGCGGGTGTGAAGCACAAATTGCCCGAACCGTTCTTCGTTCTCGCCACGCAGAACCCCATCGAGATGGAAGGCACGTATCCGCTGCCCGAGGCGCAGTTGGACCGTTTCATGTTCAACGTGGTCATCGATTACCTGCCGGAAGATGACGAAGTGAAGGTGGTGCTCCAAACCACCTCGCGTCGTCCGGAGCCAATCGAAGCATTGTTCACGGGCGAAGATGTGCTGCGTTTCCATGGACTGGTGCGCAAGGTGCCCATCGCCGAAGACGTCATACGCTATGCGGTGCGGCTGGCTTCGGCTTCGCGACCCGGTCAACCGAACACGCCTGCTTTCGTGAATGAATGGGTGAGCTGGGGTGCGGGACTTCGTGCTGCGCAATTCCTCGTGCTCGGCGCGAAAGCGCGGGCGCTGCTGCAAGGACGCACCCATGCGACCGTGGCCGATATCAAGGCGCTGGCCGCTCCGACGTTGCGGCATCGTGTGCTGGTGAATTACCGCGCGGAAGCGGAGGGCATCACCGTGGACAAGCTCGTCACCAAGCTGTTGGACTCTGTCACCGCACCCACTACGCCAGCCTAGTAAGCCATGGCCGAAGCCGTCACCAGTGCTGCCGCCCCGACTCCCAAGCAGGCGACGTCATTCATTGATCCCAAGGCTTTGATGGCGATCCGCAATCTGGAATTGCGGGCGCGCATCGTGGTGCAGGGTTTCTGGAACGGGTTGCATCGCAGTCCTTATCACGGCTTCTCCGTCGAGTTCACCGAGTATCGGCAATACACGACGGGCGACGACCTGCGTTACCTCGACTGGCGGCTCTACGCCCGCAGTGACCGTTATTACATCAAGAAGTTCGAGGATGAGACGAATCTGCGTTGCTATCTGCTGGTGGATAACAGCCGCTCGATGAGCTACGGCTCGCTCTCCTACACCAAGGCCGAATACGCCAACACCTTGGCCGCGACATTTGCTTATTTTCTCTATGGTCAGGGTGATGCGGTGGGGTTGCTGACGTTTGATGAACGCATCCGTGAATATCTTCCGGCGCGTTATCGCACGGGACATCTGCGGCACATGATGCTGGCGCTGGAGAAGCCTTCAAGTGGTACGCAAACGGATCTGGCCATGCCGCTGAAGCGCATCGCGGAACTGGTGCGCAAGCGCGGGTTGATGGTGTTGATGTCGGACTTTCTAGTTCCGCTGGATACGTTGGAGCGCAGCCTCTCCCAGCTCACCGCGAGCGGACATGAGGTGATGGTGTTTCAAGTCCTGGACCCGACGGAACGTGATTTCAAGTTCGAGAAAGCGTCTTTCTTTCAAGATGTCGAATCGGGTCGCGAACTCTATATCGAACCGGATCAAGTGCGGGAGGATTACCTGCAAAAGCTTAAGAAGCATCAGGAGGCATTGGCAGCCATCTGTCAGAAACTGGGCGTCGGTTTTCGTCATGCTTATACGGATACGCCGATGGACACTGCGCTGTTTGACTACCTGCGCGAGCGCATGCAGCGCGGCAAAGTGGTGAAGCAGCGTAAAGGAGGCAAGGGCGCGTGAATTTCCTGACGCCATTGTTTCTGCTGGGCGCCTTGGCTGTCGCTGCACCCATTATCTTCCATCTGGTACGGCGGACGACGAATGACCGTTTTACTTTCAGTTCCCTTCTTTTTCTTCAGCCAACCCCGCCGAAATTGACCCGTCGCAGCCGGATTGAGCATTGGCTTTTGCTGTTGTTGCGCTGCCTGGTGTTAGGACTGCTGGCGCTGGGGTTTGCGCGGCCGTTCTTCAATGACGCAACGCGAGGCGGTGCGGGTGGCAATTTGGCCAGGCAACGGGTGATCCTGCTGGATGTCAGTGCGAGCATGCAGCGTGATGGGACGTGGAATCAGGCGCGGCAAAAAGTGGAGAAGCTATTGGGGGATGCGAAACCCACAGACCAGGTGGCAGTCTATACATTCGATCAGCAGGCCAAATCGCTAGTGACTTTCGAGCAATGGCGGCAGGCGCAGGACGGGGAACGCAAGGCCGTGGCCATCCAGCGATTGACCGATACCAAGCCGGGGTGGCGCACGACACATCTCGGCAACGCCTTGGCCTCAGCGATGGAAGCGCTGGAAGAAGAGGCGACGCGTTCGGAGTTGAAGCGTTCGTCCGTGCAACGCGAGATCATCGTGGTGACGGATTTGCAGGAAGGCGCGAAGCTGGATGGTCTGCAAGGCATGCAGTGGCCGGAAGGCGTGAAGGTGGAGTTTGAGAAACTGGACCTCGGCAAGCGCAGCAACGCCGGTGTGCAAGTAGTCGCCGAGGGGGATGAAGCGACCGCGGCGGCAGGTGAGCAAGTCGTGCGGGTGCGCGTGAGCAATGCCAGTGATTCGCGTAAGGAACAGTTTCAAGTGGGCTGGGCCGCCGTGGATGGACGACAAATCTCGGGAACTCCGGTGAATGTCCATGTGCCTGCCGGTCAAAGCCGGGTGATCGCCGTGCCACGCTCTGTGGATAGTATGCAGGCGGAAAAGGTGCTGCTAACGGGGGATGACGAGCTTTTCGACAATACGGCTTACGTGATCAAGCAGGAACCGGAACGGGCGACCATCCTCTTCCTCGGGGAGGAGGAACCGGCGGATACCAAGCAATTGCTCTTCTATGTGCAGCGCGGTTTGCAAACGACCCGGTCTTTGGCCTTGGAAGTCGCGAACCGTTCGACGGCGAACTTCCCCACGGCAGCGGAATTGGGAGCAGCGCGATTGATCATCGTCGGGCAAGCTTTAACCAGCGGGCAAAATGCCGAGCTGCGTCAGATGGCGGAGAAGGGCAAGACGGTGCTGGTGGCGCTCAAGGATGTGAACATGGCACCGAGCGTGGCGAATCTTCTGAACGTGGCCAATCTCCCCGCCGAGGAGCATAGCGCGGGTCGTCATATGTTGTTGGGGCAGGTGGACTTCACACATCCGTTGTTCGCACCGTTCGCCGATCCGCGGTTCAGTGATTTCACGCGCATCTATTTCTGGAAGTATCGGCAGGTGAATCTGGAAGGGGTGACGGGAGCGAAGGTGTTGGCGCGCTTTGATGATGAGAAACCCGCGTTGTTCTCGGTAACGGTGGGGAAGGGGCAGATTTTTGTGCTGACGAGCGGTTGGCATCCGGCGGACAGCCAGTTGGCGCTCTCCTCCAAGTTCGTCCCGTTGCTTTATTCGTTTCTCGAACAGGCAGGCACGGTGGCGGCACGGCGGGCACAGTTCGCAGTGGGGGATGAGGTGCCGATGCCATTGGAAGCAACCGCTACCGCGCAGGTCATCCGGCCGGATGGTGAAAAACAGGCTTTGGGCGAGCGTAAACTGCTGGCCGCCACGGAACTTCCGGGCCTCTATAGTGTTCAAGATAATGGGAAGAACTGGCGTTTCGCGGTGAACCTGCCGGCGGAGGAAAGCCGGACGGCGCCGTTGCCGGTGGAAGAGCTTGAACGGCTGGGTATTCCGGTCCATAGTTCAAGTCTAGTAACACCCCAGCAAGCTCAGGCGCGTCAGGAAAAGTTGAAGCACGCGGAACTTGAGAACCGTCAAAAGCTCTGGCGCTGGCTGGTGGTAGGCGCTTTGGCCGTGCTTTTGATGGAAACCTGGCTGGCCGCGCGCCTTACGCGACCGGTCCCACAGACAGTCACTGCATGATCGCTGCCGAACTGAAACAACGACTGGACCCGATCCTGGCCCGGCACGAGGCGTTGCGTCGCTGGCGCGCGCTGTTGTTCTGCTGGATCGGTGTGGCGATCTCGGCTGTTCTGCTGCTTTGGCAGCATCAGGCCACGGGATGGACTTCTAATCGGGCTTGGATCGGGGTGGTGGCCCTCGGCATCGCCGGTGCGCTCGGCATCCTCTGGAAACTTAAACAGACATCACTGGATTACCGTTGGCTGGCCCGGCAACTGGAACGGGAGCATCCGGAGTTGCAAACCTCCTTGCTCGCGGCCATCGAGCAAAAGCCCGAAGGTGACAACGGCGATTTCAGCTTTCTCCAAAAACGGCTCTTCAAAGAAGTGGGTGAGCGGTGCGAGGACCAGGCTTGGGGGGCGGAGGCGGAGAATGCCTTGGGCAAACTGCGGGTGGGCAATACGGCGGCCTTCATGATCGCGGCCTTGGCGGTCGGCGCGCTTTCATTTTTGCCGCCTAGTCCGGAAAGCCTGCTGGCATCGGGAGACAAGAAGTCCGGCGAGGTGGAGATAACTCCAGGCGATGCGGAAGTGGAACGCGGGGCGGGGATGGTGGTGCTGGCACGGTTCCCCGGGGCGGTTCCGGCGGAAGCGACGTTGATACTGACACCGGCTACGGGCCAGCCGCAGCGCATCCCGCTGACGAAAAATCTGAACGATCCCATTTTCGGTGCGAGCCTGCCTTCCGTACAGGGAGACATGAAGTATGAGGTGGAATATGGAACCACCAAGACCCGTGAGTTCGCGGTGAAGGTGTATGAGCATCCGGCATTACTGCGGGCCGATGCCACGTTGAATTATCCGGCTTACACTGGGTTGCCGGAAAAGAAACTGGAAGAGATCACGCGAGTGAGTGCCGTGGAAGGCACACAACTGGAGTATGTCTTCCAATTTAACAAGCCCGTGACTCAAGCGCGGCTCAAGGCGGCGAACGGCGAGGAGCTGGTGCTCACTTCGGAAAGCACAAAGTCTAACATCTGGGTGGCCAAGTTCCCGCTGGCGAAATCACAACGTTACAAGTTGTTGCTGCGTGATGCGGATGGGCGCACGAACAAATCACCGGAAGACGTGGTGCTTAATGCCATCGCGAACAAGCCGCCGGACATGAAGCTGCTTTCGCCGAAGGGTGACCCGCGCGTGTCACCCATCGAGGAGCTTCGTTTTGAGGCACAATTGGCTGATGACTTCGGCGTGAAGTCTTATGGGCTGGCATACAGCCTCGCCGGGCAGGAGCCGAAATACGTCGAGCTGGGCAAGGACATCGAGGCGAACCAGAAAAAAGTTTTCCAACACTTGCTGGCGATGGAGAAACTCACGGTGGAACCCGATGAGGTCGTTTCTTACTTCGTCTGGGCAGATGATTTCGGTCCGGACGGCCAGTTGCGCCGCAATATGGGCGATATCTATTTCGCCGAAGTGCGCCCCTTCGATGAGATCTTCCGGCAAGGGCAGTCCGGTGATGAGGAAGGTGGTGGTGGCGGCGGCGGGGGGGGCTCCATGGAAGAACTTGGTAATCTGCAGAAGCAGATCGTAATCGCTACTTGGAAACTGCAACGGCGGGAAACCAAGGCGACGCCGACGGAGCCTTACAAAAAAGATGTCGAAGCCATTCGTCAGGCGCAGGAAAAGATGCTTTCGCAGACGGAAGAAAAGGCGGGTGAGGTGACGGATCCGAACCTGTCAAAGTATGTGGACTTGGCGATGAAGGAGATGAAGAAGGCGGCGGAGCAGCTCGGCCAGGCGGAAGAGAAGAATTCGACGAAGCCCTTGCCACAGGCGTTGTCGGCGGAGCAGTCGGCGCTGCGGGCACTGGCAAAATTGCAGGCGCGTGAAACGCAAGTGAGCCAGAGCAAGAAGAAGAAAGGCGGCGGTGGTGGCGGAGGCGGCAAGCAGAAGCAACTGGACCAGATGGAGATGAAGCAGGCCCAGGACCGTTACGAGAAGGAGAAGCAGGCTTCGCCCATGCAGAACGAGCAGCAGAAGGAACAGCTCCAGTTCCTGAACCGCCTGCGCGAACTGGCCCAGCGGCAGGATGATTTGAACGAGCGGTTGAAGGAATTGCAGACGGCCTTGCAGGAAGCCAAGTCGCAAGCGCAGAAGGCGGAGATCGAACAGCAGTTGAAGCGGCTTCGCGAAGAGGAACGCCAGATGCTGGCGGATGTGGACGAGCTGCGGCAGAAGATGGATCAAAGCCCAAGCGCGAAAGAAATGGCGGAGTCACGGGAGCAGCTGGACAAGACGCGTGAAGATATCCGGCGTGCGTCTGAAGAGATTGAGAAGGGGGCGGTGTCGCAGGCCTTGGCGGCGGGTAATCGGGCGCAACGCGATTTGGAGCAGATGAAGGAAGAGATGCGCAAGCAGACTTCCAACGAGTTCTCCGAGGCGATGCGCCAGATGCGCGATGAAGCGCGTAAGATTTCCGAGAAACAGGAAGAGCTCGCGCAGCAGATGAAGAGCGAGAAACCGGGCGAACGCAAGAGCCTGACCACGAGCAGCAACAAGGAGGAGGTCACGAAAGGATTGCAGGAGCAGCGCACACGCTACAACGAGCTGTTGAAGGACATGAAGCAGGTGACGCAATCCGCCGAGGCGTCCGAGCCGCTGCTGGCCAAGCAGCTTTACGAGACGGTGCGCAAAGCCGAACTGGAGAAGACGGATAATCTGCTGGAGATGACGGGAGAACTGTTCAAGCGCGGCTTTGCCCCGCAGTCGCAGCAGTATGAAGAGAAGGCTAGGGCTTCGCTGGATGCGGTGCGGCAAGGCGTGGAGCGGGCAGCGGACAGCGTGTTGGGCGATGAGGTCGAGGCGATGCGCTATGCGGAGCGGCAGTTGAAGAATTTGTCCGAGCAGTTAGAGAAAGAGATCGCGAAGGCGAATCCGGCGTTGGCTCAAGCAGGCCAGGGCAAGCGTGATCCATCGTCCACGAACCGCGTTGGTGTGGCGGGGAATGGCAGCTCGACAAACCGGTTGGCGGGAGGGACGAACCAACTGGCGATGGCGGGTGGCCAAGGGCAGAAAACCAAGCAGGGTCAACCGGGCCAGAATGGTGAAGAGAAATCTCAGGGCGGCAAAGCCGGTGAGGGCAAGCAGCCTGGTGGTGAGCAGGCCAAGAACGGCCAACCCGGTGGTGAAAAGGGCAAGGGCGGCGAAGGCAAGCAAGGTGAAGGCAAACAGGGCGAGGGTAAACAAGGCGAAGGCCAGCAACCGGGTCAAGGACAAGGTCAGGGCGAAGGCCAGAAGCAGATGGCCA
>JAJNBN010000181.1 GCA_021156225.1 Verrucomicrobiota bacterium
CTTTGCTCTCGGAGAACTATCACCTGTTGCTCAGCCTGTTTTGCCCGATTCTGGGCGCATTGATCGGATGGCGGCAGATCCATAGTGAACAGCATCGTGATTTGCGTGCCTATCTGGTGCATCGGCCGGTCGAGTTGCGGACCTTGTTCCACGCCAAGTTGATCGCAGGACTCGGATTGTATGCGCTCATCGTCGGAGTGCCGATGCTGGGCTTTTATCTTTGGGCGTCCGTACCGGGAAATTTTGCGGCTCCGTTCGAGTGGTCGATGGGGCTTTCCCTGATCGCCTTCTTTCTCGCCGGAATCACCGGCTACTTTGCGGCCATGCTCACCATGCTGCGGCCAGTCAAATGGATTGGCAGCCGGACCTTGCCTTGTGTGCTGACTTTCTTGGCGGGTGCTACCGCCTTTGGGATGAGCGATTTTGTCACCGAGATCATCACCATTTTGCTATTGCTGCTGGTGCTGGCAGGAGCAGCCCAAGGTGCTTTTCTGACGAACGGTGAGTATCGCGGCCACTCCTTCGCCGCAAAATCAGCGCTGGTCATCGCCTTGACGGTCGCATTTGCGGCCTTGTGCCTCATGGGCACCGTTCCGATAGTCGCCGCGCTGCAAATGAAAGATGACCAGACATGGACTTACTACAATCTGGCAACTGACGAAAACATCTACAAATCCGTTACCACGAAGGGCAAGGTCGAGGTATTTGATCTCGAAGGAAAAACCTTTTCGAGAAGCGGGCAGAAACTGGATCAGGAAGAAATCAAACAGTTTTTCTCGGTGGACCGTACTTGGGTGTATCTCTGGCCCAGGCAGATTTTTAACCCTTTCCGGAATGCCAACGACTATTTCGTGCATTGGAAATCGGAGGGCGATATTCACTGGTTTTACTGGCACACGCACGGGCGGCTCGCGGGCTATCACACCACCAGCCGCAGTTTCATCGGCAGCATCGGTCCGGACGGCTTCTCCACGGAGATAGCGGGACTCCCCAGTTTCTCCGGTGCGTTCAAACAGGGCATCTGGGACCGCCCCTACTTTCTCACCACGGACACCACGGTCTATGACGTAAATCTGGGGGAAAGAACGGTGAAGCCGGTGTATCAGGTGGATGCCACCAGTCCCATCCTCGGTATCAACAGTACCGCCTATTCAGCGACGAGGAAGCAGCCTTTGTTGGTCACCGAAAAAGCGGTCCATCTACTGAACGGGGAAGGGAAAAAAATCATGGAAGTGGCGGTGGAGAATCTGCCGCGGCATTTGTCACGGCACTCCGAGGTCCGTCTATATTCTTTTGATAAAACCAACCGGCACGCGCTGTGGCTGGAGCCCAGCTTTGAGGAGAACAAAAAGGCGGGAGGTGCCATGTCCGCGCAAGTGATCTGGTTCAACTTGGAGGAAGGCGTGACTAAACGGAGTGAGATCCCCAGCCAGCAATCATTGAACTCCAATGATTACCCGCCCAGACTCTATTTGGTGACGGCAACCGCCCCGCCATTGCTGGCCGGGTTGATCTGCATCCTGGACAAGTTCAACGCCAAGCTGCTGGGATATGCCTTCGCGTTTGCGCTGTTGCATGTCGGAATCGGCCTGTGGTGGGGCCGGCGTTACCAATTCTCCGGACGACAACAGGTGGGGTGGGGATTCTTCCTGTTGTTGACGGGTCTGCCCGGTCTGCTGGCTTTCTTTTGCGCCCGTGACTGGCCGGTGCGGGTGACCTGCCCGGGATGCAAAAAACTCCGCAGCGTGGAGCAGGAACATTGCGAACATTGCCAGACACCGTTTCCGCTGCCGGAAAAGAACGGAGTCGAGATCTTCGAGACGGCGATGGCGGAGTGATGCACGGGTTATCGGCTTTGCAGCCGTTAGCCGCTCTGTTTAGCTTGCCGCATGCAACCCCGAATTCTTTCTGCGGTCACCGCCCTGCTTTTGCTGGGCGGTCAAATCTACGCGGCGGATGGCGATGCCAAGGCGAAGAAGAGCGAAACCAAAGCGCCCGAAAAGGCCAAGCCCGCAGCTCCGCCACAACGCCCGGCGACGGAGGCGAATGTGGCTTACGGAACACATCAGCGACAGGTGCTGGATTTCTACAAGGCGGAATCAGACAAGCCCACACCGCTGGTATTCTATATCCATGGCGGCGGTTGGACCGCAGGAGATAAAGCACGCGTCGGCGATCTGGAGCGGTATCTCGCCGCCGGCATTTCCGTAGTTTCCATAAACTATCGTTATACCTCGCAAGCGCAGGATGTCGTGCCGCCGGTGAAGGCGCCGTTGCATGATGCCGCGCGGGCGTTGCAGTTCGTGCGCAGCAAGGCGAAGGAATGGAACATCGACAAGACACGCATAGGCGCGACAGGCGGTTCCGCTGGCGCATGCTCCAGTCTGTGGCTGGATTTTCATCCGGATATGGCGGATCCGAAGAGCAGCGATCCGATCGCTCGCGAATCCACACGCTTGCTCTGTGCCGCGGTGAACGTGGCGCAGACGACGTTGGACCCGCAACAGATGAAGGAATGGACGCCGAACAGCCGTTACGGTGGACACGCCTTCGGCTTCAAAGGGGACAAAGAAAAGAAGCTTTCGCAGTTCGATGAGTTCCTGGCCAATCGCGAGAAGATTCTGCCGTGGATCGCGGAGTATTCGCCGTATGCGCTGGCGACGTCAGATGATCCGCCGGTGTATCTTTATTACAACAACACCCCAGGCATCGGCCAGGATCAGAAAGACCCGACACACTCGGCGAATTTCGGCGTGAAGCTGCAAGAACGGCTGAAGGAGTTGAAGGTGGATTGCGAACTGGTTTATCCCGGCGCACCGGAGGTAAAGCATCCCTCCATACACTTGTATCTGATCGAGAAGCTGACGGCGAAGAGGTGAAATGGTGGACGGCTGCCGTCACCGGTCTCTGATCAAACTGATCAATTGAAGCACGGTCATGGCGAGACTGGCCAGCAACACCAGCCACGCATAAAACTTCAAACCAGGAGTGCACCACCTGACGCAAACCATCCTGGACAGGCACACATCACAAAGAAGCCACTGACCAAAGTCACTACCGCAAGTCCGAATGAGATTCTGCCGAGGGCGGGCTTCATAAGGTATTCTCCAGAATACGCAACTCCTATAGCCCCGCTTGGATTGAGACTGCCCGAACTCTAACGGCTTACTTCGTCGCCACGCCTTCGATGCGCAGGATCTGGCCTTCTTGCAGGCGGCTCTCACCGCCGCGGAACTGCACCACCCGGCCATCCCCGTAGATGCGCGTGCCGTCGTTCATGGTGATGCTGCTCTTTGCGGAGAGTTTGTAGCTTTGACCATCCTTCTGAATGACCACCTGGCCATTCACGAGCGTGGCGGTATCCACGGATTGGATCTTGGCACCGCTGAGTTCAAGGATCTGGCCTTCCACGATGAACTGCCGTTTGCCGTTCTTCACGAGGTAACCGTCGATACCCACGATGGAGCCATCGCCCAAGGTAAGCGAGCTGGCGAGCGGTGCGGCCACGCCATCTTTCACGAGCATCACGGTGTTGTTCTTCTTCACCACGTGATCTTGCACGGGCGTCAGCGAGCCGTCGGTATCCGTCAGGCGCGCATCTTTGCCGAGGATCTGGCCGGGCTTGAGCGTGCGCACGGCGCCATCGCCCACCTTGAACGTGCCGTTGGTGGCCACGGTGATGATGGTGGCGAGCTTCACCTCGTTGGTGAGCAAGGTCTCTTGTCCCCCCGCAATGCCGTAGGTGGCACCATCCTTGGCGATGATGGTCTCATAATCGACAACCGGTGCCGGTGCGGCAGCGGGAGCAGCAGGATCGGGGGCCTGATCTTGTGCGAGGAGCGGGGTGGCGAGGACAAGGATGCCCAGAGTGGTCAGCAGCAATCGGGAAAGTCTGTTTTTCATAAGCTCGGCTCCGGTCCGCACCGTTCATTCATCAGGTGAACCATCAGCAAGTTACCCGCCAAACTCATAACTAGCAAGGCCGGTTGCACCGGCGGGCCTATGGGGGAAGGTGCTGTTTAAGGTTTCACTGGAGCTTTGGATTTGGAGCTTTCCTTGGAATGAGTTATTCCAAGGGCATGAATGAAACGGAACAGGCCATTCTCGCCACGCTCCTCGACCTGGAGGACAAGGTGGCGCAGATGAAGACGGCCAATCCCAAGCCGAATCTGCTGCCGGTGTTTGACCGGCTGGACGCGCTCGCACGCCAGTTGCCGCCCGGAACGGATCCGGAGCTGCTGCACTTCCTGCACAAGAAGAGCTACGAGAAGGCGCGCCTGCTCTTGCAAGGCATGGAACCGACCAAGGGCTCTTGTCGGAAGTAAGGGATTATGCGGGATGAGGATACCATCGCGGCGATCGCCACACCCTTGGGTGAAGGCGGGCTCGCGGTCATCCGCTTGAGCGGGGCGCAGGCCCTGGCGGTGGCGGATCAATGTTTTCAGGGGATTGGCGCGAAAGCGGTGAAACCCTCGGCGGCTACCTCGCATACACTGCATTATGGTTACATCGTGCGCGGCGGGGTGCACGTGGATGAGGTGATGTTGGCGGTGATGCGCGCACCACGAACCTTCACGCGGGAAGATGTGGTGGAGGTGAGTTGCCACGGCGGCATCGTAGCGGCGAAGGCAGTCTTGGATACCGTGCTGGCGGCCGGTGCGCGGCTGGCGGAGCCGGGGGAGTTCACGAAGCGGGCTTTCCTGAACGGCCGCATCGATCTCACGCAAGCGGAGGCGGTGGCGGATCTGATCCACGCACGGACGGAGCTGGCGCTCACCGCCGCGCAGGAGCAACTGGAGGGCAAGCTCTCCCAGCGCATCAACTTGGTGCGCGATGACCTGATGCGCACGCTGGCGCATGTGGAGGCGCACATCGATTTTCCGGATGAAGACATCGCGCCGGATACACGCGAGCAACTGGTGGGAAAAATGATCGCAGCGGTGGCGTTCATGGACCAACTGCTGCGCACGGCGAATGAGGGGCAAATCCTTCGGCGAGGCATTCGCGCGGCAATTATCGGACGGCCGAATGCGGGGAAGTCCAGTTTGCTGAATCTTTTGCTCGGCCATGAGCGGGCAATTGTCTCTCCCATTGCGGGAACAACTCGCGATACCATTGAAGAAACAGCCAATATACGGGGTATTCCAGTTATCTTTATCGATACCGCTGGTTTGCGGGAGGCTCTAGACACCATTGAGCAGGAGGGTGTGAGGCGCAGTTTGGCGACTTTGGCCAAGGCAGACCTTATTTTGCATCTCTTGGATGCCTCGGAACCGATGACGGCGGCGGATGAGCGGTTCTTGAAAGAGTTCGTGGGGAAGAAACGGATTTTGGTCCTAAACAAGGTGGATTTACCTAGGCAATTGGCGGTTGGAGGATGGGTTAACGATAATCCTGTGAAAATATCCTGCCAGACAGGTGAGGGTTTAGAGGCGTTGAAGGAGGCGATAGAGAAGGTGGTCTGGGGTGGGCAAGTGCGGGCGGAGATGTTGCAGGTGATGATCAATTCCCGGCATCAGGAGGCCTTGCAACGCGCCCGCCAAGCCACGCAGCAAAGCATCGCAGGTCTGCGGGATGACCGGACGCTGGAACTGGTGGCGATGGAATTGCGGATTGCGGCGGGAGCGGTGGGTGAGATTGTGGGCAAGACGACGACGGAGGATTTGCTGGATTCGATTTTTAGTCAGTTCTGTTTGGGCAAATAGATCATCACTGAAACAAAGCGGCTTTCTACTTGGCCGGAGCTGGTGACAAGGCGCGTTGGACGAAGGCGAACAATTCAGCGGTCGCGGGGTCATCGGGGAGGCCGAGGTTGGCGTTGATGCGGGTGTGGTTGGTTTCTTTGGCGCCGTAGGCTTTGGAGGAGATCTTCGCTTCGGTGAGCTTGGTGTTCAGGCGTTGGGCTTGGGCGGAATTGTCCGGATGATCGGCGACGTAGAGGATGAGGAAGGGCGGGATGTTTTTGCCGGGCGCGATGTGGGTGACGGCAGAGTAGTCGAGGTGCTTGGCCGGATCGTTCCCGAATTTCAGGCGGTGACCGTATTTGGGTTGGGGCAGGCCGTGCACGCGATTGCGGGTCTCGGCGGTCTCGATGATGGCGGGGATGTCATAAGTATCGCCATCCACGGGCACGCAGCCTTTGAGGTTCGAGAGGGCAACCTTTTCGGCTTTCAGGTAGCGGTCATCGGTGCAGATGAGAGCAGCGAGTTGGGCACCAGCGGAGTGGCCCATGACGAGGATGCGCGTCGGATCGCCGCCGTGCTTGGCGATGTTGTGATGCACCCAGCCGAGAGATTTGGCGATGTCGCGGATGATGGCGTCCATCTCCACGCCGGGCAGCAGACGGTAATTGGTGGAGACGAAGACGAAGCCTTTCTCCACGAACGCCTGCGGCTTTAACTGCACGCTGGTTTTGTCACCACCCTGCCAGCCACCGCCGTGAATCCAGAAGACCACGGGGAGGTTCTTGGCATCCTTGGGGGAATAGATGTCCAGCACTTGGCGCTCATGCGGCGCGTCTGAGTAAGGGATGTTTCGCGCGGTGGGCACGAGGTCTTGGGCGATGGCCGGGGAGATCAACGAAACGGCGACAAGGAGAGTGAGAAGGGTTTTCATGGATATCGTATCTACCCAGACATTAGAAAGTGCGGTTGGGTTTCGGCGAATGGTTAGCCGCAAGTTCATGCTCAATCAATATGCACATCGCCGGTGAAAAACCAGTCTCCGTTTACTTTGATCATGTCGATGGTGTTGCCGCCCGGGAAAACTATGAAGAGCTGAGTGCGTTCCGGCCACACGGTGGCTTTATTTCCCGATACCCAGATAGACGAACGAGGTCCTAGCGGCTGGGCAAAATTGTTAAGATGCGAAAATCGATGACCTTGAAAGCTGTTGCGATAGGGAGGCGCAACCAAAGTGAGCGCGGCATTCGTGTCATTGGAAGATAGAGCGGTCCGCATCTGTTGATAGCGCGCACGGATCTGGGCTTCCTCCTGACTGGCTGAGCGAGTGACAAATAGAATCGCG